>JAEZGU010000114.1 GCA_023416855.1 Bacillota bacterium | reverse complement strand
GTCTTCAATAAGTCCATTAAATTGAGGACTTTTTCTCTATACTTTGAATATTCTATTGCTGTGACCCCACGAATTCGATCTCCATGAGCCAAAGCATTTCTCTTATTTACAACTTCATTTATTTCAGTCTGAAAATTATCAACAATTGTAAAATCAATTTCGAGTTTAAAAAGCAACTTCTTTAAAACATTAGATTTTAAGTTAGATTCAGTATCTACAACAGAATCAGGAATATTCAAAGTCTGAGTAATTATGTCAATATATTCTGAGACAAACTCTTTTCTCCGTCCATATAATTGCAGCACCCCGTCTTCTTTTAGTGCTCTATCTCCCAAATCAACCGGTTTATAATTTGAGTTTGAGAGATTACAAAAGTATTTTTCAATAGTTACTGCTGCTAAGCCATGTTTTATCCTAGATACCGATTCATTAGTCCTATTTAAATAATCCACATAAATAAGTAATGTATGCTTGCAAAATCCTTCAAAATAAGAGTAGAGCATTATAACTAGCATCTTTCTGTAGTTTTCATTGAAAGACTCATCTTGCGAGTGAGTTACCAAAAAATTTTCGTAATCTACTAACTCACTGATTCGATTAGTATATTCAGATTCTAATTCTTCCCTTAATCTTTCACATAATAATATAAATGTCATATTTACTCACCCAATACATTAACAATAAATTGGTATCTGCTCATTAATACACCTGAAGAATTTTTCCCGCCACCAACAGTATAACTTTTAAATTCTTTGTCAGTCTTTGCGTTTTTTATTTTTTGAGCAAATAATTCTATTGAATAGGTTCCATCTACAAGCTTACTATATATTGATTGCATTCCTGTAGTAATAGCTTCAAATTGATATACATTAAATCCAGATAATTTTGGAGAATTATTTTTATACACTGCAAAAGCATCTTTTCCTAACGATTCATTTAATATTTTAAAAGTATTCTCAAAAACTATCTTCTCCTGTTCATAGTTAAAAATCGGATGTGAAGATGCATCACTGACAGAAACCTCTTCCATATACTCCGTTAAAAATGAATCAACATTATGTGAAAAGGAAGTCATTCTGTTTTTCATAGCAAAAAAGCGAAGCACCAATTCTTCTGCAAACTTTTTCTTCCTCTGGCTCACACTCACATATGCAAGAGTTTGTAGAAAATTGGAACTTTTGGCAAGCTCGTTTATGAAGTCTATGAATTTATTATCAATTAGTCGAATTGAGCAATTGCGCAATTCTTGAGCAGATAATTTTTCTCCCCCCGTGTTTAACCGTTTAAACATATGATATTTAAGTTGAGGGTTTATCCCTTTACGTAACACATCCATACGTACAAAGGATCTCTTTGCCTTAATTTTTAAACTTGCTGGTAGGTCATCAAATTTTTGTCCATTTAGTTCTGGGATAATATCGCATCCTTTTAATGCAAATCCTCTTTCGACATTATTTGTGGTTTCATCATCATCATCGAACACATTTTCACTGTCATCAATATCTTCGGGTGCATTCACAGGAATAATTTCATTTTCCTCAGGAAGCTCTTTTAATAACCCTCGATAATTTAAGTAAGAAGATATTCGCTGCAATCCATCAATTAATTCATATCTCCCATCCTCAATTTCAATTGCATAAATAGGTGGAATCGGCATCTCTAAAAGTAAAGATTCAATAAATCGTGATTGCTTTGAAATATCCCACCTAAATGTCCTCTGATAATTAGGGCTAATTATCAATTCATCATTCTTATACATGTCAGCTAACTCATTGAAAGAAATGTCTAACGAGGTGATTTTTAACTCTCTAATTCTTTCATCAATAACTTCAATTAAATTCTTTTCCATTAAAAGTCCCCCTTCTTTAAAACAATTACTGATTCTACAGTTTGTTTCACATTCTTATATTTTCTGCTTTTTGAATTAATATAGTTTATATTATTTTTTACAAAGTGGTCAATTCTGTTAAGTAAAGAAAATCCACAGCTTTTCCCAAACTCAGAAATAATACAAGGAACGTCAATATAAATATCCTTAAACCAAGAATCTTGTACCACTATTACTGCTATTCCATTATTGCTTAGGACTCTAAAAATTTCTTGCATCGACAAATACATTGCAGAAAAATATTGAGCATAGGTTTTGTAGTAATAACTTTTAGCCGCCTTACTGTAATGGGCTGATATATTATTCATTACTTGAAAACAACAATCCGATATTTTCAACAACTGACTATTTCGCGAGTCATCATTGTAAATAATGTTCTTTCTTATTGTAGGAGTTCCTATCATTTCTCTACGCAGATTTTGAATATCGTGATTACTGTATCCCAAAAGAGACAATTCAATTTTAGTATATATAGCATAATCAATGCGTGTACAGTAAGGTGGAGATGTAATAACCATATCAATGCTCGAATCTTTCAAAGGAATATTCCTCGAGTCCCCGGTAGCCAAATGAATATTTTGGGAATTCACACCCACTGAATACTCATTTTTCATATTCTTAATAGTGCTTAAGTAAACAGATACAACATTTGAAATATTCACGTTCAGTTTCTCTATATTTTTAGACTTAATCCATGTAGGGTTGGAACCAACAAACACTTTTGCAAATTGCTTAAGTGTTGTAAATAGTGCCAAGTAAAGGAAACAAGTTTTATTGCTAATTGCATCTATATTACAGATATCTTTGATTCTGCGCAGTTTTCTGTCCTTTTGGCTAATACTTGTAGTATTTTGAATTTTCTCCTCAACCTGACGAATAGCTGACAAAGCTTCTAGCGAGAACCAAGTGTTTAAAGGATCTTCACTGTACTCTTCCTCAGAAAGTTGTGATGGACTGATTGTAAAAAACTGTTTCTGAACATGTTCAAAATCCAATGTCCTAGCGTCATATAACTTAGCTTTTGACACAACTATCATTGCTGGGTTTATGTCAAATCCATAGCACGAAAGATTCAACATACTGGCAACTAAAGTTGTAGTACCTGAACCATTCCAAGGGTCCAACAAAGTTGGGTTATCAAAAGACTTTTCGTATTCATCTATTGCTTCTTTTATAAAGCTATCAGCATATCCGGCATAATATGAATACCAATTATTTTGCATATATACTGTAGCATCATTGTTCATTTTTGGCGATGTTTTCATTAAATATCTCTTTCAACACCTTTCGAAAATTTATATTACACTATAATTTCTTATATCTCTGCTGCCCAGAAGAAGTCTTTTCCACAGGTGAAATATATTCGTTGGACTTATTTACACGATTTAAAAATAACGTTCCTAGTAATAAACGATTACTGTGACTAATCCGATTCCACTCATATCCTTTAAACAGGTCTTTAACAAGAAATACTTCACCTTGGACTAAACTTTCTGTTTCCTTTATTGCTATCTCTAATAATTCATTTACATCATGCATTAAGTGCCCCTCCAGCATAACAACTTTGATAACAACGTTGTCTATATCATAATCTTTTTTTTCAATTTTGTCAATTTGTACAACCCGAAGAAAGTTACCTTCAAACGAGTACTACTTAAGCTTTGGAACATCTTGAATTAATTCTATGGTTCCATGCACCAGGCAATTAAAAATGCACCCCCTAGGGTGCAAAAATGTAATTCTATCCCATTCGCTATCCGGTTTTCTTATGGATTTTCATTCAGAAAAATAGGCAAAAACAACAAAAAGCCCTTGTATCAAGGACTTTTCATTGTATCAAACTTATCGTTTGGCTTTGGAGGCGCCACCCAGACTTGAACTGGGGAATAAAAGTTTTGCAGACTTCTGCCTTACCACTTGGCTATGGCGCCGTCAATATTGAGACAGACCACATTAGTAATCTGTCTCATTTTGTGGAGCGGGTTAAGAGATTCGAACTCTCGACTTTCACCTTGGCAAGGTGACACTCTACCGCTGAGTTAAACCCGCATCTTAAATTGTAAAAACCTTCGTTCTTACAATTTATTTGGTGCCCAGAGCCGGAATCGAACCAGCGACACGGGGATTTTCAGTCCCCTGCTCTACCGACTGAGCTATCTGGGCAAATTGGCGACCCGGAACGGGCTCGAACCGTCGACCTCCAGCGTGACAGG
>JAEZGU010000098.1 GCA_023416855.1 Bacillota bacterium | reverse complement strand
CCATATAAATCAACTCCATATTTACTTGTATCCTGAGCAATTATAATTATTTCCCTTGCTCCCTGTTTAGCAAGTAATTTTGCTTCTTCTACTATTTTTTCAATTTTTCTACTTTTATATGGTCCTCTAAGTTGTGGAATAACACAGTAAGTACAGTTATTGCTACAGCCTTCAGCTATTTTCAAATATGCATACCAATTTTCTGTTAATGAATTTCTTGGAAGGTTTTCCTCATCTAATTCCTTCATATTGGTATCAACTACTAATTGCTTGCTATTTTCATATTTTTCAATATATTCGTCTATTTTATCAAATCCGCTTGTCCCTACAATTATATCCACTTCCGGAATTTCCAATGACAGCTCTTCTCCAAATCTTTGAGCCAAGCAACCGGATACTATAATTTTCGCATTTTTGTTTGCTTCATTTTTTATATCTGCAGCAGCTAAAATTGCATTTACTGATTCCTGCTGTGCATCACTAATAAATGAACATGTGTTTATAATGATGTAATCAGCTTTATCTGCATAATCAGTAGTTTTAAATCCTTTGTTACGTAAAATACCAAGCATGTTTTCAGAATCTACTAAATTCTTAGAACAGCCAAGTGAATGCATGTAAATTTTTTTCATTAATTTCCTCTCATTTCGTCTAATTCTTCTTTTGTTATAAGCACTTTACGAGGTTTACTTCCTTCATGTCCTCCCACAATTCCTCTTTCTTCAAGCTGATCTATTATTCTTGCAGCACGAGCATATCCAACCTTGAATTTTCTTTGAATATATGATGCGGAAGCTTGACCGTCAGTAACGACCATTTCAACTGCCTGTTCTAATAGTTCATCTACCTCTTCATCAGAACTATTTGTTTTTTCAATTTCATTGATTATTTCATTTTGTTTGTTTGTTTTTATTTCTATTTGTTGCTCTCTTATATAATCTACAACTTTTTTGATTTCATCATCTGATATAAATGTTCCCTGTATACGAATTGGTTTTGGCAGACCAATTGGATGATAAAGCATATCACCCTTGCCAAGAAGCTTTTCAGCTCCCCCACAGTCTAAAATTGTTCTTGAATCAATATGAGATGAAACTGCAAATGCAATACGTGATGGAATATTTGCTTTTATTACACCTGTTATAACATCCACAGATGGTCTTTGCGTAGCTATTACAAGATGCATGCCACAAGCTCTTGCAAGCTGTGCAATTCTTGTTATGTACTCTTCTACTTCAGATGAAGCAACTGTCATTAAATCTGCTAATTCATCTATTATAATAACTATTTGAGGCATTTTATCATTGCCTTCTTTAACCATTTTTTCATTGTATGTTGCAATATCTCTAACACTGTTAGCAGCAAAAACCTTGTAACGATTTGTCATTTCAGCTACAGCCCAATTAAGTGCATTAGCTGCTTTTCTTGGATCTGTAACAACAGGTATCAAAAGATGCGGTAAACCATTATAAACACTTAATTCAACCACTTTAGGATCTATAAGTATTAATTTTACTTCATCCGGTTTCGCCTTAAACAAAATACTCATAATTAAAGAATTAATACAAACACTTTTACCGGAACCGGTAGCACCTGCGATTAAAAGATGTGGCATTTTATCTATGCTTGCAATAATGTTCTTTCCCGCTATATCTTTTCCCAATGCAAATGGAATATTAGTTGTAACAGATTTATATTCTTTTGATTCTATTAAATTTCTTAAAAATACACTTGTTTTACTTTTATTTGGAACCTCTATACCTATGGCAGATTTACCGGGTATGGGAGCTTCCATACGTATGTCTGAGGTAGCTAAAGCAAGTGCTATATCGTTAGCTAATCCTGTAATTCTGCTAACCTTAATACCTGGAGCAGGCTGAATTTCATATCTTGTAATAGTTGGTCCCTTATTAATTTGCAGAATATTGCATGGAATATTAAAATTGTTCAAAGTTTCAATTAGTTTTTCTCCATCCTTCTTTAAATCCTCTCTGTCTCCTCTTCCTTGTTGAGGTATAGGACTTAATAATGTAGTAGAAGGAATTTTGTATTTGTCACTTTTAACACCTGAAATATTGATAATATCATCAGTAATTTCTTTTGACTCAAATTTTTCTTTTTGTCTTCCTTTTTGCTCTGAAAATTCTGTATTTTCTTGCTTATTTACATCTGTTTGCATTACCTTAGCATCATGTTCAGGTTTTTTTATGTCATCAATTTTAAGCTGTGTTATTTCTGTCTTTTTGCTATTATCAACCGGATTTAAATAATCATATATCTCAATGTTATCAGCCGCAGCTGCTTCTGTCTTGCTTTTACTTATTTTTTGAGGCTTTTTATTATCATCCGTTGTTTCAGTAAATACAAAATTATATATAGCATTTAAAAATTTCTTTATATATGTTGCAAATAGCTTAAATATTCCTATTATACTTTGATTTGTGAATAATATTATGTTTGAAAATACTAACGCTCCAAGAACTATGTATGTACCATTTTTATCTACCAATTTTAAAAATATATATGTTAGTAAATTACCTATTATACCTCCACCAACTTTATTTAAACCGGTATTTATTGAAGCCTTAATCAATTCCTGCAAATTATTACTTCCGGATAATATAGCTAAAATGGTTGTATCTGATATAGTAACATACATTATATAACAAATAAAAAAACCTATTATTGCAACAATTTGATTATTATCATTCAAAATTATAATGTTTAATAATCTCATTACTCCTATTGTTAATATAAAATAAGGTAATACATCAGCACCTTTACCAAATATTGAATGAGTAAAAATACTAATTGATTTTCCAATAATTCCTGTTTGATTTTCTTTGTTTGTAACAACAATTAAAAATACAGCAAATGCAACAATAAAAATACCTATAATCTCTTTTTTTAGAATGTCATTATTTTTTATGTTTTTGCTTTTGTCTGTGCTTGTACTTTTTTTTCTTGTATTTGTTTTTTTTGACTTACTATCGCTCTGTACTTTTGCCATTTTGTACAACGTCCCCCTGTACTATTCTAAACTTGATTATACCATAAAATAGTGAATAGTCGCAATAATTATTTAATTATGAACAAAAAGCTAATTCTTATTTTCCATATCATCTATTAATTTTCTTAAAACATTCATTGCTGAACTAAAACCACCAATTTCATCAATCAATCCTATATCGATAACTTCTTGAGCATTAAGAACTGTTCCTACATCATTTGCTATTTCATCTGTGTCATACATGTAGCTCAATAGAGCTTGTTTGTCAACTCTTGAATTATTAACAATGAAGTTAATAATTCTTTCTTGCATTTTTTGAAAATATCTAAAGGTTTGAGGAACACCTATTACAAACCCATTTGTTCGTATAGGATGAATTGTCATAGTTCCTGTTGGAGCAATAAAAGAATATTCTGCAGACACGGCAAGAGCTGTTCCTATACTGTGGCCACCTCCTAATACTATTGATACAGTAGGTTTAGTAATGCTTGCAATTAATTCTGAAATAGCAAGCCCTGCTTCCACATCTCCACCCACTGTATTTATAAGCAACAGTATGCCCTTAATTTCCGGGTCCATTTCAGCACCAATAATCATAGGAATAATATGTTCATACTTTGTAGTCTTGCTCTGAGGAGGCAAAGAAGTATGACCTTCAATTTCACCTATAATACTTATGAAGCAAATGTCTTTAACAGGACTTATATCTGTTACACTGCCAACTTGCTTTACATTTTCTATAGGTTGATCTGAATCATTATCGCCTTTATTGCCTTCATTTCCGTTAAACAAAAAAGGGTTTGTAGGCTCCGAATTGTTATTAATATTATTTCTATTGCTATTTTGATTGTTGTAATAATTTCTTTTTCCATCCATGTTGTTGAATGACTGCTGCTGTAAATTTAAATTTTGATTGTTATTTTCCATTTATTCCTCCAAATAAAAATAATCAGGTTATTCCTGATTATTCTTTGAAGTTTTAGATATTTTATACAATAGATTTTGTAAGCATTTAATCATTTTCAATGATTATCATGTCACTTCCTATTTTCTTTATGTTTTTCCACAATATTTCTTTTTTCTTAGGTTCTTTAAAAAAATTAAAATGTGAATTATTTCCGGATATAAAACTTACTATTTCTCCGGTTTTTTCTTCTATTACCAAGTCACAGTCACCAAATATCCCCAAATTTTCACCTGTGTCAATATTAATTATTTCTTTACTGTACAATTCACTTAATTTCATTTATTTTCCCCCTTTTTTATTAATTATACCCCTGTATGTCCAAAGCCTCCTGCACCTCTAACAGTATCACCTAATTCCTCAACTAATTCAAATTCAGGTCTCTCGTGCTTTATGAAAACCATTTGAGCAATTCTGTCACCATTATTGATTGTAAAATTACTATCGCCTAAATTAATTAAAATTACTTTTATTTCGCCTCTATAATCCGAATCTATTGTGCCAATTCCATTTACAAGTGAAATCCCATGCTTTATTGCTAAACCGCTTCTTGCTCTTACTTGTGCTTCATAACCTTCAGGTAATTCAATATAAATTCCTGTAGGAACTAAAATTCTCTCCATAGGCTTTAACGTTATAGGTTCTTCTACAAATGCTTGTAAATCAACTCCTGCAGAGCCTTTTGTTTCAAATGCAGGCAAATTAAACGGATTTTTTTTAACAATTTTAATTTTCATATTTTTCTCCCAGTACTTTATTTATAATTTCATCTATACCTTTATGTTTATTTAAATTTCCTGTAAAAGTAATAGTTAATTTATCAATGTCAAACAACTCATTAGCAAGCCTTATAACATCCTGTAGTTTAACATTATTTATACTATTGATAACCTCTTCAGGATATAATATTTCATTAAATAAAAGTTCTCTTCGACCTATTGCTGACATACGGCTTGATGTACTTTCTAAGCCTAAAATATAATTTCCTTTTATTTGCTGCTTTGCTCTAATAAATTCCTTTTCAGTTATTTCACCATTTTTCATACCAACCATTTCTTTTAATACAGTTCTTAACGCATTTTCTACTTGATCATAGGACATGCCTGCGTAAATACTAAAAATACCTGAATTAGAATAATTAGATACAAATGAATAAATTGAATAAACTAATCCTAAATTTTCTCTTACTTCTTGAAAAATTCGCGATGACATTGTTCCACCAAAAATATTGTTAAGTACAAGTAAAGAATGATAATCTTTGTGGTGCCTACCTATTGTTTTATTTCCTATACATAAATGTAATTGTTCTAAATCTTTATTAACTCCAACTACTTTACGTTCATAAGTGCTATCCTTGTCTATATGCTCAACAAATTTATTTTCCCATTTACTGAATTTTTCTTTAATTAAATTTACAAATGAATCCTCATCAAAGCTTCCGGCCACAGCAATAACTGTATTGTATGGTGAGTATTTTTCATTCATATAAGCTAAAACTTTTTCTGAAGTAAAAGTTTTTAAATTTTTCTCAGTACCTAATATATTGTATGCCATAGGACTATCGTTAAATATTATTTCTGTCAATTTATCATGCACTACATCTTCTGGAGAATCTTCATACATTTTTATTTCTTCTATAACAACAGAAATCTCTTTTTCTATTTCTTCTGGTTTAAACAGTGAATTGAAAAACATATCAGATAATAAATCTACTGCTTCTTCTATATTTTCATCTAATACCTTTACATAAAAGCAAGTGCATTCTTTGCTTGTAAAGGCATTCATTTGACCGCCTATATTATCTATTTCTTCTGCTATTTCATTTGCTTTTCTATTTTTAGTTCCTTTAAACAGCATATGCTCTATAAAATGTGACATGCCGTTCGTTTCATCATTTTCGTTGTTTGAACCTACATTAACCCATATACCTATGGAAGTAGATTTAACATAACCTATTTTTTCCGTTACAATCCTCAGTCCGTTATCTAAAGTGTGCTTGTTTATCATTTTTCCTCCGAATCTTTCCAATTGGGGACATTCATACTATCCCCATCACTGTCAATTAGTATCCCCTTTTGTTACCAAAGCTTCATAAATCTCATCATCATGCTGCATCTAGTTGTTAAAAGCAAAATAATAATAATTGTTACTAAAATTATTACTATTAGTTTTTTAATAAAGTTAATATCTTTAAAAAATTTCATAAAAATCCCCCTCATATTTATATGTATTAGTATAAGGGTGATTTTATGTTATCAAATTTTTACATAAATTACAAGGAAATTAATATTTATTGTTTTTTGGTGATTTGCTAAGTACTTAATATATAATAAAAAATGACAATGAAAATGGCTTTACAAGTAACAAAAATATGGTTCCCGCTATTCTTGACATTGTAATAAAGTTTGGTATATTTTTCATAAATTTCTCTTCAAGTGTTCCATATAAAACGACTTATCGTCAATTGCTCGCATAGTAGCTAAAATTCCATCTAAATGATCATACTCATGCTGCAGCAATTCAGAAAGGTCTCCCTCCAAATGCATTTTTTGCGGGTTAAATTTCTCGTCCAGGTAAAAAATATCTGAGCGTTTATAACGCTCAACCTTTACTAATAAACCCGGAAAAGACATACAATCATCTTTTAGTATATATTTTTCATCATCTGGAAAACTCATTACAGGATTTACAAATACATATGGTTTATCTATAAACATATACAGCAGTCTTTTTTTTATGCCTATTTGTGGCGCTGCAATTGCGCGTCCTGCACCATATTTATTACGATAATCCATTAGAGTATCATGTAAATCTTCTATCCAATTTGGCAATAAAACACTATCAGCTTCTGAGATTTCTTCGCATATCTCATATAGTTGTGGATTTCCAAGTTTTAATATTTCTCGTATCATCTACTTAATTGCCTCCTTTTAAAATAATTACCCTGTGACAGCAGGGTAGTTTTAATATAATATTCTTATATTATTTTACATTAATTTACAATTGTGTACAAGTAGTATTATCAATCGAAAAGAAACGTCAACAATTTTGTCATTCTATTACAACATCTCTAAGATGAGGAGGTATATTTGTTCTTTCTTCTATATCAGTTGGACTTTGTATTTGTGAAATCGGAATCATCGCTATTTCAAAATCAGTGGTTACATTGGGAAATAAACGTATGTTATATACAACGTTAGCAAAATATCCAAATGCATCAACTCTTAAATTATAAGTAGAAAAATCATATTCAGGTCCCACAATTTGAGTTCCTAAATCATTAGACATTGGCAACTCAAATCTGAATGGATTTAAAGTTGTAATTAAGTGCATTATTGGAATATCCCGTTCAACGCCATCTGTTACGTACAGAGTTACGGTAGCATTAGGTACTGGTTTGTTAGTTCCTTGTTCAATAATATTTAATCTTAACAGTCCATATTGCGGTTCCTCTTGACTATAATGCAAATTACCTAATGAATATAAGTCATAAATTTTGCTCATATATAAATCTCTTAATCGCTGTTGATAGATATTTTTCATAAACAATATCCTTTCTATTAATAAACTAATGAAATCATTTAGTAATATTATATGCGATTAAATATTTTTGACCTTATATTCAAACTGTTTATTATCTTCCTAACTCTACATATCCTCTAAACAAGGTGTGTCCTCTACAAACTCACATTTCAAGCCAAGTCTATTAAAATATTCTATCATTTTTATGCATGCAAATTTCTCAGTTGAATAATGTGTTCCGCCCATTATATTTATTTTGTAATTTTCTGCATTTTTATGTGCATCAATTGAAGGTTGGTAGTCATTATTTATTGCGGTTATTCCTGTTACATGTGTATTAATTCCTTTTGAATTTAAAAAGCTATAGAAGTTTGGATCATTTCCTCCACCTGCACAAAAAGCAACTAACCCATTATCAATATTACCTTTACCGTAAGGATATAATTTTACGTTGTGTCCAACTGCTGTTTCAAAGCTATGTTGTAATTCTTCTATATTTTTTTCTTTAACTTGTGCAATAACAGCTACTTGACATCCATTATATTCACCAAATCCCTCAAGTATGTTTGCACCAAATGATCTAACTAAATTAACGGTAGTAGAAAAATCGCTATTTCTATCTAGTGGAGTGTGAAGATTATATAGCGAAATTCTTCTATCCTTTAATACTTCTAAGTGTTCTTTATTTATTTCTATAAATATAGGTCGTTTCGTTATATCCCAATCCATAGGATGATGTGTAAAAAGCAAGGAATCTGTTACATCATTATCAATAAGATGTTTTATTATCCTTTCTGAAGCAAAGACTGCTGTAAACACTCTTTCAATTTGTTTTGCATTATCCAAAACTAATCCCATGTATTTTTCTTTAAAATTATCTGTATAAAACTTATTAAAATTAATTTCAGACCAATCATCACTGCACTCAGGCAAAATAAAATCCCTGTCTAAATGTTGAAATAATTCCTTTGAATCCATAACGTAACCTCCTGTATAAATAAAGTATAAATAATATGATTATCATTATACTATGGAAGAAGTTGGATTAATAGATATTTTTATAAAATGTGTTATCAATCAAAAAGAACCGTCCCCAAAATTGGGAATAAAAAAATAGCAAATATTTGCTATCTTTCTTATGTTTATTAATTTTCTTGATTTTCTGTAGCTTTTAATGCTTCTTTTCTTGAAAGTTTGATTTTGCCTTGTTGATCAATTTCAATTACTTTTACAAGTATTTCGTCACCAACATTTAAAACATCCTCTACCTTTGCAACTCTCTTATCAGAGATTTGAGAAATATGAAGAAGTCCGTCTTTATTGTCTGTAAGTTCTACAAAAGCTCCGAATGCAGCTAATCTAACAACTTTACCTAAAATAATTTCTCCTACTTCAATTTCTTTAACGATGTTTTCAATAATCTTTTTAGCTTTATATGCATTCTCTACATTTTCAGCAGCAATTAAAACTGAACCGTTATCGTCAATATCAATTTTAACTCCTGTTTCTTCAATAATCTTATTGATTACCTTTCCACCAGCACCAATTACGTCTCTGATTTTATCAGGTTTAATAGTCATTGAAATTATTTTCGGTGCATACTTGCTTACTTCTGCTCTCGGCTTATCAATGCATTCAATCATTTTGTTTAAAATAAACAATCTTCCAACCAATGCTTTTTGTAAAGCTTTAGTAAGTATATCTTTATCTATACCATGAACTTTCATATCCATTTGAATTGCAGTAATACCATCTTTTGTACCTGCAACCTTAAAGTCCATGTCTCCTAAGAAGTCTTCCATTCCTTGAATGTCAGTAAGTACGGCTACATCGTTGCCTTCTTTTATTAGACCCATTGCAACTCCTGCAACCGGTGCTTTAATTGGAACTCCTGCATCCATTAATGATAATGTGCTTCCGCATACTGAAGCCTGAGATGTTGAACCGTTAGAGCTTAATACCTCAGATACCAATCTTATAGTATATGGAAATACTTCTACTGGTGGTATAACCGGTTCTAATGCTCTTTCTGCTAATGCTCCGTGTCCGATTTCTCTTCTTCCCGGTCCTCTTGATGGTCTTGTTTCTCCAACTGAATAAGAAGGGAAATTGTAGTGATGCATATATCTTTTTGAGGTTTCTTCAGATATTCCGTCTAATGTCTGTTCATCACTTGATACTCCAAGTGTAGCCACTGTTAGAACCTGAGTTTGACCTCTTGTAAAAATTGCAGAGCCGTGAGTTCTTGGAAGCATTCCAACTTCACAAGTAATTTTTCTTATTTCGTCAATAGTTCTATTGTCAGGTCTAATTCCTCTAACAAGAATGTTTTCTCTTACTTTTTCTTTTATAATATGATAAAGAGCTTCTTCAATATCTGATTCATTTTCAGGATATTTTTCTAAGAAAATTTCTTTAGCAGTTTTCTTAAAATTATCAATTTTTTCTTGTCTTGTAAGCTTATCTTCTTCAATAATTGCTTCGTTGATTATTGGTGTTGCGTATTCTCTGATTTCTTTTTCAATTGCTTCATCGCAAACAAATCTTACAAAATCTGTTTTTTCTTTTCCAACTTGAGCTTTTATATCTTCGATAAAGTCACAAATCTTTTTAATTTCTTCATGTGCAAATAATATAGCGTCAAGCATTTTTTCTTCAGATATTTCATTTGCGCCGGCTTCAACCATCATTATTGCATCTTTAGTACCAGATACTGTTAAATTTAGATCTGTTACTTCTCTTTCCTTGCTGTTTGGATTAACTACAAACTCTCCGTTAATCAATCCTATATTTACTGCTCCGGTTGGTCCATCAAATGGTATATCTGATATAGACAATGCAATAGATGATCCAATCATTCCTGCTATTTCAGGAGAACAATCCTGATCTACAGAAAGTACTGTAACTATAACTGATACGTCATTTCTAAATCCATCTGGGAACAATGGTCTAAGTGGTCTGTCAATTAATCTTGATGTCAATACTGCTTTTTCACCCGGTTTTCCTTCTCTTTTTATAAATCCACCGGGAATTTTTCCTACAGAGTAAAGCTTCTCCTCAAAATCTACACTTAGTGGGAAAAAATCTATTCCTTGCCTTGGTTCTTTAGATGCGGTTACATTTGCCATTATTACAGTATCACCATATCTAACGATACAGTTACCATTGGTAAGTTCTGCAATCTTGCCTGTTGTCACTGTAAGTTCTCTACCGGCAAGCATATATTTGAAAATTCGTTCTTCCATTTTACCTCCTCATTATAATGTAAGTGCAAAAATAGAGCGGGATTCCCCGCTCCTTAACTTAATTTTATCTTCTTAATCCTAATTTTGCAACAATACTTCTATATCTTTCGATGTCATTATTTTTTAAGTAGTTAAGAAATCCTCTTCTTTGACCAACCATTTGTAGTAGACCTCTTCTTGAGTGATGGTCTTTTTTGTTGTCTTTTAAGTGTTCAGTTAGATTGTTGATTCTGAAAGTCAACATTGCTATTTGAACTTCAGGAGATCCTGTATCCTTTTCGTTAATTCTGTATTGTTCGATAATTTGTGTTTTTTGTTCCTTTGTCATTTTTAATTCCTCCATATTATTTTTATTTCACCATAGCCCATGCAATACGTTGAGGATTCGTAAAACTTAGGTTATGGAAATACAATAAATTCTACCATATTACTATATTTTTGTAAACAATTAAATTAATTTTTTTTAATGTGCTCTATCTAAGAAAATTATATCTTCATTTTGTCCTATACTATCAAAAATTAATATAGAACCCTCTCTGCTACTGTTAATGGTTAACATTGATTCTTTTCCACCTGTAATTACCTTGTATCTTCCATCTGGGGGGATTATGATACTTGAATTATTATCTACAAAAGCAGTTTTTTTATTATAATCTATACTTAATTCTTCCTTGTAAATAGTGAAATTATTTATTAAAAGCTTATTTGCTTCTAATATTTTACCTTCGTTTAATAAGTTTCGAACCAATGTAGAGCTAACAGCTATACCATTATACTTAACAGGGAAAATTTCTTCAACCTTATAATCATAAACACTTTGAAATTCCCTTAAAGTATTTACATTACCACTTGCCTTGTGTCCAAAGCTAAAGTTATATCCAACAACTATATTTTTAGCATTGAATTTATCTATAAGAATTTCCTTTATAAACTGTTCAGGAGAATATTTTGATATGACCTCATCAAGCTCAATTTCTACAACCTCTGTTACATTGTATGATTTTAACAGCTCCAACTTAATATTTCTACTATTTATATATTTAATGTTGTAAGTAGATTTTTTTAAATCTTTTCTTACAAATTTAAATGTAATAATTATGCTGTCTAAATTCTCTTCATTGCTTAAATCAATCATTCGTCTTATTAGTGTGTCATGTCCAATATGTATGCCATCAAAATTTCCGATAGCAACACAAGAGGGATTTCTGCTATTCATTAGTTCCACCTATATCTACTAACATTTTTTCTACTTTAACTACATTTTTGCTGACCTTTTTTCCTATTCCTATAAGCTGATTATTACAATAAATATAAAACTCTTCATCATTAATCCTATCTGTTTCTCCATATACCTCATTGCCTGCTATGAGTCGAGCATAATTATCTATGTGTACATCTACTTTGCTTAATGGATAAACTTTATCAATAGGTATAAGGCATTCATTCAATCTATTGTTTTCAAATAAGAATTTTAGTTGGGTTAAGGTTACAGAATTATTTATATGTAAACCTTTTGTTTCAGTCCTGATTAAAACTCCCATATATCCTAATGTTCCTAATTTTTCACCTATATCATTACACAGAGTTCTCATGTAAGTGCCTTTTGAGCATTTGACTTTCATAAGTACTCTATTATTTTCACATTTAATAAGCTTAATGTCTTTTATATTGATTTCTTTTGCTTGTTTTTCAACAGTTATGTTTTGTCTTGCATATTCATATAGCTTTTTACCGTTTAACTTCACTGCAGAATATGCCGGAGGTGTCTGTAGTTGTTTACCTCTAAAATCATTTAAAACCTTTAATAAATCGTACTCGCAGATGTTGCTAATTTCTCTTTGCTCTATAACTTTTCCATAGCTATCCTGAGTATCAGTGCTTTGTCCTAAAATCATCTCACAAACATATTCCTTGTCTTGGTTCATAAGATATTCGCTAATTTTAGTACCTTTACCAACACATACAACCATTACACCGGATACATTAGGGTCTAATGTCCCAGCATGGCCTACTTTTTTTATATTTAGTATCTTTCTTACAGAACTTACAACATCGTGTGAAGTCATTCCTGTTGGTTTTAATATATTTAATACACCGTTCATTCTTGAAAATAATCCTTAAATGTTTCTAAAAGTATTTTTTTAGTGTTTTCGACAGTTTCTTTTATTTCAAAACCTGCCGCCTTAGAGTGACCGCCACCACCATATTTTACCGATATAGATGAAACATCAATGTTGTTTTTAGACCTTAGGCTAACTTTTGTTTCTTTAGTATCATATTCTTTTAAAACACATGAAACTTCGACCTCGTTGATTTCTCTCAGAAATTCTACAACGCCGTCTATGTCGCCCATCTCTGCATTGTTTCTTTCAAGCATATTCTTTGTTATGCAGGTTATAGCAAATTTATTGTTATAATGTAACTCTAAACCACTTATACATTCAATAAATGCTTTTACAATGTTTGAAGGTTTAGAATTATATATAATATTGTCTATTTCAGCCACATCAACACCCATATCTATCAGCTCTGCTGTTTTTTTATGAGTTTCGCTGCTTGTATTGGAATAACTAAATTTGCCTGTATCTGTCAATATTGCTATATAAATGTTAGTTGCAATTTTCTTTGATAAGCTTTTGTTTGAGCATTTTAAAACATCGTATAAAAGCTCACCTGTTGAGCTGATTTCTGTATCAATTATATTTATATTTGCATATTTTTCATTAGTTTTATGATGATCAATACATACAGTTGTTTTTGCGTTATCAAAGACAGTTTTAAATTTTCCTAATCTGTCTTTATCGCTGCAATCTAAAATAAACAACAAATCATATTTTTCATTGTTGTATTCCTTTAATAAAACTTGCTCATCTATAAAATGCTTATAGTTATATGGAATGATACCATCAATACAAACAGTCAAGCTTTTGTTAAAAGGTTTTAAAAATTCATATAGGGCCATTACAGACCCTATACAATCTCCGTCAGGTGCCTTATGTCCTGCGATGCAGATATTTTGAGAATTATTTATTAAGTTAAATACTTCTTTTACATCATTCATCATCAGATTCATCATGTGGCTTCCTGCTTTCTTCGTCTTCTATTACCTTATTGATTAAGCTTGACATATATATTCCTTTTTCAATGGAATCATCCTTTTCAAACAACAATTCAGGTGTTAAACGCATTTTAATTCTTTTTCCAACTTCTCTTCTAATAAATCCTTTAGCGCTTCTTAACGCTTCAAGAGTTGGTTCTATGTCACCGTAAACTGATATATATACTTTAGCAAATTTTAAATCTTCTGTTACATTAACATCAGTTACACTCAACAATTCTGATAAACGAGGGTCTTTAACCTCGTTTCTTATAACTTCAGATATAACTCTTTTCATTTCCCCTGACAATCTGTTATTTCTTCTGTTTGCCATGTTATACCCACTTTCTAATTATTATCTTTTAATTTCTTCCATTATATAAGCTTCCATTGAGTCGCCTTCTTTAATATCGTTGTATTTTTCAATACCAATACCGCCTTCATATCCGGTATTTAATTCTGATACATCATCTTTAAATCTCTTCAATGATGAAATATCTCCCTCATGGATTACTATATCGTTTCTTAATAATCTAATTTTTGATTTTCTTGTAATTTTACCGCTTGTAACATAAACACCGGCAACTATACCTATATTAGGCACCTTAAATGTCTGTCTTACTTCGGCTCTTCCCATTATTACTTCTTTATAAATAGGAGCAAGCATACCCTTAACAGCTTGTTGAATATCTTCAATTGCTTGGTAAATTATGTTGTAAGTACGAATATCTACATTTTCTTTTTTTGCAAGTTCCATTGCAGCTATCGAAGGTCTTACATTAAATCCGATAACTATTGCATTTGATGCAGATGCAAGCATGACGTCATTTTCATTGATGCCACCTACACCTCCATGTATTGGATTAACTTTAACTTCATCCATACTTAGTTTTAATAGCGATTGTTTAACAGCTTCGATTGAACCGCTAACATCAGCTTTAATTATAATATTTAAATCTTTTACTTCACCTTTTTGAATTCTGTCAAACAAATCGTCTAACGATACTTTAGATGAAGCATTCATTGTTTCAATATGTCTTTTATTCTTACGTTTTTCAGCAATATTCTTAGCATCCTTTTCGTTATCCATAGCTATTAAAATATCACCGGCTTGAGGCGTTTCTGATAAACCTAATATTTCTACAGGAACAGATGGTCCTGCTTGGTTTATTTTCTTTCCTTTAGAGTTAAACATTGCTCTTACTCTTCCGTATGCACTTCCTACTAAAACAATGTCGCCTTTGTTCAATGTTCCTTTTTCAATTAAAACTGTAGCAACAGAACCTCTGCCCTTATCAAGCTTAGCTTCTATGATAGTACCTTTCGCGCTTCTGTTTGGATTTGCTTTTAATTCCTGTACTTCAGCTACTAAAAGTATCATTTCTAACAATTCCTCTATACCCAAGTGTTGCTTTGCTGAAACAGGTACAAATATAGTATCTCCACCCCAGTCTTCGGAAATTATGCCTTGTTCTGATAATTCCTGCTTTACTCTATCCATATTAGCTGTCGGTTTATCTATTTTGTTTACTGCAACAATTATAGGAACTCCTGCTGCTTTTGAATGGTTAATAGCTTCAACTGTCTGAGGCATAACACCATCATCGGCTGCAACTACTATGATTGCTATATCAGTAACCTTTGCTCCTCTTGCTCTCATAGCTGTAAATGCTTCATGACCAGGAGTATCAAGTAATGTTATTTTCTTACCGTTTATTTCTACTTGAGAAGCACCAATATGTTGTGTTATTCCTCCAGCTTCTTGTGATGTTACAGCTGTGTTTCTTATTGCATCCAAAAGTGATGTCTTACCATGGTCAACATGGCCCATAACAGCTACAATTGGTGGTCTCGGTACTAAATCAGCTTCATTGTCTGTATCTTCATTAGATAAAGTATCCTCTATATTTTGAAGTTCATCTATAACTTCTATTTTTGATACCTTTGCATTGAATTCTTCACCAATTAACTGTGCTGTATCAAAATCTATTTCTTGATTCATATTAACCATAATTCCTAATAATATAAGCTTAGAAATTACAGCATTTACTGGAACACCTAATTTGTCTGCAAATTCTCTTACCACAATAGGTTCTTCAATTTCTATATTTTTAATCTTAACTTCCTTTTTTACCGGTTCCTGTTTTTGTTGTGTTGGTGGTTGGAACGGTTTTTTAGATTTATTTTGCTGATTGTTCTTTTTTGTAAATTTTTGATTAAAATCCTTTGCACTTTTATCCTCATCACTGTTTATTTTTGGAACAGGTTTTTGATGTACGGGCTTCTTTACCGGTGCAATTAAATTTTTATCAACCTTTTTTAATTTTGCTTGATTTAAATCTATTTTTTCGTCAACTAAAGGTTCATCATCTATTATTACATTTTTTGCAGCTTTTCCAGGTTTTGTTTTCTTATTGTTATTAATTATATTTAAAGCTTTTTTTAATCTTATTACTTCTAAATCGGTTATTGAACTCATATGATTTTTAATAGTTATGCCTAATTCTTTCTCAGCCAATACTACCAAATCTTTGCTATTCATTTTTAATTCTTTTGCAAGTTCATATATTCTCATTAAGCCACCTCCGTTTATATATTATTTGTAATGTATGATGCTATGTTCTTATCAGTTATTGACAAAACACTCACCACCTTTCTCCCGAGACTTCTTCCCAGGATCTCTTTCTCTCCATATTCAATATATTTTGCTTCATATTGCTCGCAAACAAATTGAATGTTTTTTTTCGTTTTATCTGAGGCATCAGATGCTAATAATACTAATTCACTTTTATTGTTTTTAATATTTATTACAGTTGCATCAAAACCAATTGAGATATTGCCGCCTTTTCTTGCTATGCCTAACATTGAATAAATTCTATTCATTTTTTGATATCTCAACCTTTATTGCTTCATATACTTCCTCAGGAATTTCTGCTTCAAGCGACTTTGATAATCTTTTAGATTTTATTGATTTTTCAAAGCACTCTGTTTTTTTGCAAATATATGTACCTCTACCGTTAAGCTTACCTATTGGATCAAAGAAAATTTCATTTTCTTTCGTTTTAACAATGCGGCACAATTCTTTTTTAGGAAAGCTTTCCATGCATCCGATACATTTTCTCATAGGGATTTTTTTGGCTTTCATACTTCCTCCTTAGAGCTTCTTTCCTTTTCCTGACTTTCGCTTATTATATCTATTTTCCATCCTGTTAGTTTAGCAGCTAATCTTACATTTTGTCCTTCTTTACCAATAGCAAGAGACAATTGATTATCGGGTACTACAGCTACAGCTGTTTTTTCCTTTTCATTTACGGTAACTTTAACTATCTTTGCAGGTCCCAAGCTGTTTGCTATAAAAATTTCAGGATTTTTATCGTAGATTATTATATCAATTTTTTCCTGACTTATTTCATCAATTATATTTTTAACCCTTACTCCTTTATTACCCACACAGGATCCGATTGGTTCAACATTTGGATCGTTTGAGAATACTGCAATTTTAGTTCTTGAACCGGCTTCTCTTGAAATCGAGAATATTTCTATTATACCGTCATGTATTTCAGGAACTTCAAGCTCAAACAATCTTTTTACAAGATTAGGATGACTTCTTGAAAGCATGATGCTTGCACCCTTTCCAGAATTTTTAACCTCTACTATTACCATTTTGATACGGTCGCCGGGATTGTATACTTCACCTGGAATTTGCTCACCTAATGTTATAACACCTTCAACCTTTCCAAGATCAACATATATATTGCCTTTGCTTTCTCTTTGAACTATACCTGTCAATATATCTGATTCTCTTCCGTAAAATTCACTGAATATAGATTCTCTTTCTGCTTCTCGAATTTTTTGGAGTATAACCTGTCTTGCAGTTTGTGCAGCAATTCTACCAAAATCTTTTTTAGGCTTTATTTCAATTTTTACAACGTCACCAATTTCAAATTTACTATCAATATCTTTAGCTTCACTTAGTGATATTTCTTGATTGGGGTCTTCTACAATTTCTGAAACCACTTTGTCTTGAAATAACTTGTATTCACCGTTTTCTTCATCAATATCAATTGTAAAATTTGTTGCTTTACTGAAATTCTTTTTATAGCCTGTTTCTAATGCAGCTTTTATTGCTTCTAATACAACATCCTTGCGAATCCCTTTCTCTTTCTCCAATTCGCTTAACGCACTTAATATTTCCTTATTCATAACGTCCTCCACTAAAAATCCTCAATAACTTTATTTATTTTAGAAATATCCTTAAGTTCAATTGTAATTATTTCTTCACCTGATAATATAACTACATTATTATCATGCTTCTCTTTTAAAATGCCCTTAATTGCTTTTTTACCATCAATAGGCTTGAATAGCTTTGCTTCAACTGTTTCATCAATATTTTTTTGGTAATCTGCATCAGTTTTAAAAGGCCTTTCTACCCCAG
>JAEZGU010000091.1 GCA_023416855.1 Bacillota bacterium | reverse complement strand
CAGGTACAAGTGTGCAAACTGTAAAAACGGCTACATCTATTAATGAACTTATTAGACATAGCCGTTTATTTTTTGCTAATATTTCCTAAATATCAAAATATCAACTAAACAACAACTACAACCATATTAAAGTATGTGTGTTGTAGTATAGAGCGTACATTCGTAACACCGTTCACATACATTACGTATAAATCAATTTTAAAAAAATTTATACTTTATTACAAAACATATTTTTCCAACTCAACTAATGTAATATCATTCACTGGTATTCTAATCGGTTTATTTCTCTTATTATAGAATGGATCATAATTTTTTACTGATTTATTACCATTAATTACAAAACAATCACAAACATCATCTCTGGTAATTTTTAACTTTATTATTTCAATATCATTAATTAAATCCCTATTTATTGAATTGATTATACCAAAAATATTTCTGACTATAATTTCGTTATCAGTAATTATCCACCATTGTAAAATAGAAAAGCCATTAATAACTAAAATTAGTGAAGCAATTGATAGCATCAGAAAAGCATAAAAACCATTAATGTCAATAAATGATAAAAAAATAGATAGAATTAATAAAATTAGAAAAAAAGAAATGGAAAATATAAAAATGGCGATAACATTTTTATTTGGTTTAATAATTATCTTTTTCATATATTTAGTCTCCTATAATTCAACACCTTAATTACCAAAAAATCAATTCTCTTTGAAGCATATTCTTCGCTCCGTTTATTAATATTTCTTTAATTCTTATATATGATGGTGCTAAGAAGTCATTATAAATTTGATTTGGAGTAAGCGAAAAATTATTTGAAATAACGTTAGAATTAATCAAATTTCCAACCAATCCTAAGGAATTTACTTGGGAATTCATAAACGTTTGTGTGAAAATATTTGCCCCTTTAGTAAAACCTTCTGTAATTTTATTTATTCCTTTACCCATAAAGGCCATTCCTGCATTTAAAAGTCCTGAAAATCCAGCTTGAATAAGATTTACGTCTCCTAAGTTTTTACCATCTTGCCATAATTGCCCAGCAACATCTCCTAGAGCACCTACTGTAAATGTCCCCAAAAATAAAGATGCACCTCCCAAAGTATCTATCATAAGTCCAGTCAAAGCACCGGTCGCTGCTCCAATGACTAACCCTTTCCAAATATTTTGTCCATTAATTGCTGCACTAGCCATTCCGAATAAACCGCCTAAGATGCCACCTACTATAGTGCCTAAGAAAGGAAAATTTCCATTAGGATCAATATTCATTACTGGATTGTTAGCACAGTATGCATATAGGTTTAATCCATTAACTGAACTTGGATCTAAATAACTAACATCATCAGCATTTAACCATCTACCCCATTCTGGATTATAGTATCTTGAGTTACAGTAATATAGTGATGTCTCAAAATCATAATAATATCCTTTATATATAAATGGATTTGCTTTTCCAATTATATCTTTACCTGGACCTGTAATACTAATGATGTTACCAAAAGCATTATAGTCATATTTTACCACTATATCATTTTTAAAGTCAATAATTCCTACTATATTTCCAATAACATTTCTTAAACAATAATAATTAATTCCATTATATTTTATTCCATATAAGAAACCAGATTTATCATATAAAAATCTTTTAGTATTAACCCCAGCAACTTCACATATTAGTTTATCACCTTCGTAATAATATTTACTGATTTCTCCAGTATTTAAATTTTTCTTTATTTTTCTTAATCCTGATGAATTATATGTAAATTCTAATGATAATCCTTTTATTGAATCTTGATATTTAAGAAGTCTTCTTCCCTCCCAGGTAAAGGCATGTGTAGACATAGTGTGTCCTTATGGAAAATATTTTAAAATTTTGTAGAGAAATTTGCTGTTTGCATTTTCTAAATCTCAACAGTTACTTATGAATTTTATAATCAATTTAATTCTACAATTTTACTATATAAGCTTTACAGATATAATAAAAAAGGATTGTTATGTAATCTCCAAGTGAAGATTAAAACAATCCTTAATTTTTAAAGCAGTATTATTTTATTTATGAGATTTCTCCAACTATTACAGCTAAATGAGAATTTGGTAAGTAAATGAACGTATACCTTTTTCCTAATTTAGCCTCAGGAACATTCAAACGAATGGTCTTTCCAGAAACTTCTTCACGTATTATAGGCCCATAATAAAGTGCTTCTGTTGCAATATCTCCTATTGATACTGCTCTAGAATAATCTTCTACTGTTCCAGTTAAAGCAACAAACTCTCTTTGTTTTACGTATTTTATATCTTTGGAATAACTATATGTAATTATTGAAAAGAAAATCCCAACAGCAAAAATAAAACAAGCTATACCATATAATACCATTTGACTAATTATTGTTTTATTAAACTTTTCTAAGAGCTTATTTTTAAAAATCACTAACAGAATGGCCATAATTATAAATACTATAGCACCAAATAAATATAACCAGAATATTTGATTAAATCTGTGTATTAATTCATTTTCTTTTTCAATCATATATTATTTCTCTCCTTATGCTAAATATGGATTTGGAAGGGCAAAAAAGTTATTTCCCTTATTATATGAATAATAAAAGCCGCTGAGCAATCCCCTTGAGATAGGTTTCCAACTATCTGGCATACCATAAGTAATTGCTCTGCTGAAAACATCATAACCATACTTTTCCGATTGGAATCCGCTTTTTTGATTACCAATTCCCATATTAATTAATTGATTAACACCTGGTCTTAACAAAACGTCTGTAGCAAATTTTGTAGGTCCAGCCAATCCAAATCCTTTTGTTAAACCACCAAATGCAAAAGCTAATGCATAATCTCCCCAAGACCCCATTGGTTTACCAAACGTTGTATACGCAGTCAAATCTGCAACAATCTTACCAATAAATGATTTTGAACCAGCTAGTATTTCCGTAGGTCCCATCATAAATACTCCGCCTACAGCTGCGCCTAACAGACCACCAGTGAACATTCCAGTCCAAACGTCTGTACCATTTCCTGCCGCTGTAATTCCGCCTAATACTTGACCAGCCACGGCACCTATCAATAATGGCAATGTTGCTCCACCAGTTACTATTGTTAATCCAATTAAACCTATATCCAATAATACAGTGCCTACAATTGACCACCACGGAGCGCATCCAGTAGGGTCAGAAAACATAATCGGTCGAGTAGAGTACCATATTACTATGTGTACCCCCTCACAGAACCGAACTTGCAGTTTTCCCGCATTCGGCTCTTCATATAATCATTCTAGATTGGACATAAAGGAACATAGAGTTTTGGTTTCAATACTGGAAATTGCTTTATGAATTTATTAAACTTTTCCCAGGTTATATGTTTATTTTGGCTTCTTCTTTGCTTACTTTTATAGAGCTCTTCCACTACATAGTTGTAGAAACTCTTTATCCGGCAAAAGTTGCCAAATATTCCATAGTATAAATAGTGACCTCTTAGTTTAAGATTTAATAATTTTATTGTTTCCTTTAAATCAACATGCATATATTCCTTCAACCATTTCTTAGCACTCTGTTTCTTTTGCTTGAGTTTCTTCATGCTTGTTAGATGAGTAAGTGTATATTTACCTTTCAAGGTCCTACCGTTCTTATGGGTAAATCCTAGAAAGTCAAATGTTTCCTTACCTTGGTTAAACTTTCCAAATGCTATGACTTTGCTTTTATCTTCTGCTAGTTCTAAACCAAATTTATTTAGTCTTTCTTTTAGCAGTCTACAAAACTTATCAGCTTGTTCTTTATATTGGAATAAACATATAAAGTAAGTAGACCAAAGGAACTTCCCCTTTGGACCCTCTTAGAACCGTACGTGAACCTCTCAGCTCATACGGCTCCCATTATTTATGCCGTTGGCAATATTCCTAATTTCCAATGAGCAAACA
>JAEZGU010000054.1 GCA_023416855.1 Bacillota bacterium | reverse complement strand
GAAAAGAACAAGCCCAGCAAGCTTGGATTATGAGCAAGGGATTTGAAATGATGATTTTTAGCATTCAAATCAAAGATTGACTTTCCAGCATCGCCGAGACCTGTCTGATCAAAGGGCACTTTAAATTTTTTTTCTAAAAATCGAAGCGCTGATTCAAGACTGTCAAAATTTTTATTTTCCGGATGACAAAGTTTGGCGAAATCCATTGTTCTGTCAATAAACCACTTATCAGTAATATCCCCAAGAGGAGACTCTCCTGGCTTACCGACTAAAAATATGTCGATAACGCCGCATAATGCACCGGAACTCGCAGCCAAAATATAATCTAATTTATCACAATTTGGTTTTAATTCCTTAATAGAATCAACTGTTTCATTTAAAACAACAAGTTCTGCCTTTGCTTGTGCTAATGCATCAGCGATAGATGTAGAAAAACCAATGCCACCATCATCGATGCTTAAGTCAAGAAAAATGTCTTTTTTTGTCATCTCGCCACCCATTTCGTTACCTCTTATACTAAAGTCCTACTGATTGGTCTTAAATTTCAGTGTAGTAATATTATCTCACTATTATCACATTTTGTAGCTATGTGAGTTAATCGTTACACAAAACTCTTTGCTCTTTTGAATGAAGTTCTTCCAATAATAAACCGAATCACAACTCATTTTTTATCACACTTTTAAAAATGTTTAAACTATTATATCATCAATTCTATAATTTTCCAAAGCTTTATTGCTAAAGAAGATATTAAATAAAGCTGTACTTTTCTCGCTTAAAATAAAAGGATAAAACGAATGTTAGTTATAAAAAATTAATTATATTTTTCTTATACTTTACAGTAAAATCAAAAAATTAAAAAGATACTAACCTATTGCGGTTAGTGTCTTTTTTGCCCAAGATTTGCCCAGAGCACATGACCTAAATTCTACACCCATTGGAATAGCTGGTTATCAGAAGCACTGTTTCCACATGCCTTGAGATGACAATAATGATGTCGTGAATTTTTATTACCCCCTTGGCGGTGCAATAAATATTTTTGTTAAATATATTTCCCTTCTTTGCATCTCCAATTTTTGAAAAACTCATCTTCTAATAGAATTGATTCATATGGAGGTAATATGAAATCAATAATTATGCTAACAACGTCTGTAAAATTAAGTTCATAATTTAATATCTTATTGCAGAAAATATTCCACCTCTTTTGGATTTCTGGATCCTTAGTTAATCTTAAAATATCAGAAATAGAATTTTTCTCATATACTCTTCCTCTATTTGTTAATGTTTCATAAATTGCTTCTTGCAACTTTCTTCCTTCAAAATCAAATGTTGTAGCAATGTAATATATATCATAAAAATCTTTCATTCTTCCTGTAGTTTCCATTAATGCTATAATTGCATCTATTTTTTCTGCTACGGTGGACTCTAAAGAATAAGTTAAGATTTTTGGTTGTTCAAAGTTTGAAAGCAATACCGGCAGAGTCCTCTCAACAGGTGAAGGTATAACGATATCCCCAACCCCAAAGTCTATACTAAAAGGTGTCCTTGTTCTTCCGATGATTCCAATCAGGCTTGCCCTTACACCGTGGTATTCCTTAAATTCACTAATTTTTTCTATGTTTCTAATCTTTATTTCTATAAATTCATTTTCATTATTTATAGAAATTACTTCCTTAATAAGTCTTTCTATAGCATCTATATCATTAGAATAGTTTTTTAATAAATAATCAGCATCAATTGTAGACCTAGTGGTAAATTTACTTATTGAGTATAATAAAAGTCCACCTTTAAGAATCAAATTTTCTTTATAATTTGACTTTGAAAGCCTTCTAATAAACTCTTCCTGACAAAACAAATTCAATAATTGTTGTAATGAAACTCCCTTTTTCTTTGATTCATTTTTTAGTTTTGCTAATACAGATTCTGAAATATTCCCCATTACAGCCACACCCCTATATATGTTTGTACTTTGTTTTTAATATTAAATGTTTCAGAATACTCAAGTAGCCTTCTAATATTTATTTTTGGATCTTTTACATATCTTTGAATTGCATTACTAAATACTTCTCTCTCCAATTTATTTTCATATCTAAGAACATCACATATGGTACGGTCTCGATTAAATATTTTAACATCTAAACCTTCTATTTGAATTATATCAACTCCAACTTCCAGAAGTTTTGATTCCATATAAAACACATTTATCTGTGGATAATCAATTTGATATTGCATTTTTTCACTATCTCTGTCTACAGCTATTTGCCATGCTGATGGTATCCTGTCTGTATAGTCATAAATCATTAACGCACTTTCAAGAAATATTATTGAATTAGGAAATAGTCGTGCTATTACAACTTCTTCCGGATATATGCTATCTGACAGCTCATAAAATCCACGCTTAATTCTTACTATCTCTCCACTTTTTAAAAGTTTATTTATTTGTCTACTTGAAAGTCCCAAATTATTAAGTTCTGAAGTTCTAAGTATTCCACCATTTTCTCTAAATGTTTTTCTAATTATATTTTTTTTCTCCATATCCTCACCTATATATCCGCAATCCGATTAGCATTGCGGGTATTTTAGTGCAATTATACCATATGCTTTTATTATAAGTAAAGCTTTTTAATATTTTTGTAAATTATGCCTTTCAATCATATTCACTACTACCTGGCTGATTTGAAATTGTTTATAAGTTCATTAAACTCATCATGCTTCATACTAACATACATATATTTTATATATTCCTTTTCAAATTTACATATATCCTTGTACGAAAACCTACAGGCACTAATCACCTTTAATCTATGTTTATAAATTGTTTTTTTATCCTTTGGTTCTTTAAAACTCATTCGAATAAACAGAATTTCATATTTTGAATAAACGGCAAACCCATATGCAACCGGTAGATACATTAATGAAAATATAATAGGAATAAAAAAACTTACGATATTATCTGCATTACCGAACTTAGAATATGATGTTATCGCAATATTAATCGTAAATCCCAAAATTATAAAGCCTGAAATGGTCACAACCCAATTCATAAGTTTCTTGACTTCTTTATACTGGTCTTTTGTACCCGCAACTACCTCCAGCAAAATAAAAAATATCAGAACAGGCTGCATAATAAACTCAACTACTAAATTGAAAGTGAACGTACCAACAAAGAATTCTACTAGTACTAAGAATTTCAAATTATCTATAACTATATTGCGAAAGTAATTATCCTCTATATTTTTGCTCACTGCATTAAAGCAAACTGGCACCCCTGCAAACAGCACCCATATAACAATATCCTTAATGTAAATCCATTTCCAAAACGGAGTTTGTGTTAAAGCATATACAATAAGTGCCGCATAAGTAATCATAAAGATAAATGGTATTACCAATTTTATTGTACAAGCACTCTTAATAACATTAATTACCGAGAGTCTTATTTTTGGACTAAAAAAAACATAAAGTATAAAAACTAATGTGTAAAAATAGATAACGACTTCACGCGTTGAAAATATTTCAAACATGTATTTTTCCTCATCCCTTCTAAACTAA
>JAEZGU010000038.1 GCA_023416855.1 Bacillota bacterium | reverse complement strand
TCCTACCCGACGAATTCAGTACAAAATAAGAAAGTGTTATTGTTTTTGGAAGTGCAATTGAAGTCCTTGATGATGAAAAGAACACAGCCTTATTAGAAGTAATAAACAAATATTCAGCAGATTATATTGAAGAAGGAAAAGAATACATTCAGAAAGCAAGTAAAGCAACCAAAGTAATGAAAATTAGCATTGATCATATGTCAGGTAAAGCCAAAAGATAGAAAAAGCTAAAGGGGTATAATGCCATGCAAGAATATAAGGTAATATTTCATATTGATGAAATTAGCAAGTGGAAGCACCTGTTAGCAAATGTCAGTAATTTACTAAATGGTATGGAAGGTGAAAAGTTATGTGTTGAGGTTTTGGCTAACTCAGAAGCTGTAAAGTATTATGACTCAACACAGGATTTAAATTCAAACATTAATACTATGGAAAGTTTAAATAAAAGAAAAGTTAAATTTGCAGCCTGTAACAATGCATTAAAAGCATATCACATAAATACTGAAAATTTATTTAACTTTATAGATGTTGTTCCTGCAGGAGTTGTCGAACTAGTAAAAAAACAAAGTGAAGGATATGCTTATATAAAGCTATAATACTTGTCAATAGAATTGGCAATGGAGGAAAATTAATATTGGGCAATAAACATGTATTTAAGGACTTAATATCAGACTATGAAGTAGCTCGTCCAGGGTATCCAATTAAATTATTTAATGATATTGTGAATTTTTCAAAGTTAAAAAAAGATTCTAATATATTAGAAATAGGTTCTGGTCCAGGACAAGCAACAACTTATTTTGTTAAAAATAGATATTCCATTACTGGGCTTGAGATAGAAGAACAACAAGTGCAATATCTTCTAAATAAATATTTTGAGTATAATAATTTTAATGCTTTTTGTTCATCATTTGAAGAATATGATGGTTTAAAAGAACACTATGATTTGATATTTTCGGCTACGGCTTTTCATTGGATTAAGCCGGAGTTAGGATATCCAAAAGCTTATAATTTATTGAAAAAAAACGGAGTAATGGCTGTCTTTTGGCATATGTCATCTTTATTGGAACCGAAGACTGAGATGCTTATTGAAATAAGAAATATATATCGAAAGTATGCCCCTGAGTTTGATGACTATTTAAGCATAGAGGAAGCTGAAAACTTACATAATCTTAGAATTTCAGAAATACAAACTAATAATATGTTTAAAAATCCAATTTCAAAGATTTACAGATGGGATGATGAATACACTACAGATAGATACTTAAAATTAATCAATTCAATCTCGGATTTTCATGATTTAGATAGACATAAACAAAATGATATTTTAGAAGCTGTTGAAGACTATATTAATTCTAAGAATGGTAAAATAGTAGTTCCACAGGAAGTAAGATTATATATGGCTAAAAAATAAAGCTAATCATAAAAGGTTATAAAATTTTATATTAAAAATTATTTTAAGGATAGTCAAATGATTGAAACAATAAGATGCAAATTAAGGTCTTTTGAAGAAAAAGATTTAGACGAATTTATGAATTATAGAAATAATGAAGATTGGATGAAATACCAAGGCTTTAAAAATTTAACAAAAGATGAATATAGAAAAGCATTGTTAGTTCCATTAAATATTGAAAATGGAATTCAACTTGTTATCGCTAATAAAGATACTGATAAACTTATAGGTGATATATACCTTCAAAAAAAGGAAAAAACTATTACTATTGGATATACAATTAACCCATATTGTTCAAGAAAAGGTTATACAAGTGAAGTTTTAAGGGCTTTATTGCCAAGACTTCGAGAATATTATTCAGATTGTAGAATAACAGCAACCATTGAGAAAGATAACATTCCTTCTAAAAGCTTATTACTAAAATTAGGGTTTAGATATGATTGTTTTATAGACGAATTTCAGGAAGAAATATATGTTTATCATGTGAATTAAGCAAAAATGTTTTATTAAAATATTGAAGGAGCATTTCAATGAATAATATATCTAATATTAATAGTATACCAAAAGAATATATGGATGATCCCGACTTTAAAACTAAAATGAAAACAGTATTAATAGGCGATGCCATTGGTAGTGAAAAAATTTATGTAAACATAGATTATGTAAAACCTGGTGCAGCAAGTGTAAAGTATCATTCACATTCAAAGCAAGAAGAGTTCTATTTTGTACTGAGTGGAAAAGGAATTTTTAGAATAGATGATAAAGAAATATTAATAAATACAGGTGATGTTATTTCTTTACCTGCCGGTAAAGACAATGGACACCAGTTTTTAAATAATAGTTCAGAAATATTACAAATACTTGACATAGGCACTCGTGAAAAAGATGATATTGTTACATATCCAGAAGAAAATATGATTTTAATTAAAAATAAACGTTTAGTGTTTAATATGGATGATAATATTAAAGATTGGACTTCAGAACCAAATAAATAATTATTATATACCGCTTCTGGGAAGTACCTTGGAGATCCAATTTATTTTAGCAAGATAGTTATAGGAGGATAAAGTATGTTTTCAGATGTTGAAATTAAATTAAAAAGGAAAAATAAAATCTTATTTTCTCGTGAAAGTCTGTGTTTACAGGAGTTAATAGAATTAATTCAATTACAAAATCATAGAATACTTGTAATGTGGGCATTAGATTGTGCAAGAGCACCTCTGGAACAATTTGAAGCAAAGTATCCTAATGAACTAAGACCAAGAACCTGCCTAGAACTTTGTGAAGCTTGGGCAAGAGGTAAAATTAAAATGCCTATAGCAAAACGAGCAATCTTAGATTCACATGCAGTAGCAAAAAAGATTAATAATGAAGAATATGGAGCTTTGTGCCACGCAATTGGCCATGCTGGCGCAACCGTGCATGTAGAAACACATGCTATGGG
>JAEZGU010000244.1 GCA_023416855.1 Bacillota bacterium | reverse complement strand
GAACATTTAATTCAGTAATTATTCCATCAAATTCTGCTTTAATTGATGATTGTTCAATACTTTTTTCAAGTATTTTTATTTGAACCATTATTTCTTCAATTTGCGATTCGTACTGCTTCTTTACATTTGATGAAACACCTCTTAATAGCAAATCATAGTTATTCTTCGCTTCCTGCAGTTGATTTTCCAAAGCAGTAACATTGTTTTTAGCTTCATCGTATTCAACTTGGCTTACAGCATTATTTTCATACAAATCTTTAATTTTTATAAAATTATTTCTTGCAAGATATAAGTTACCTTCAATTGTACTAATATTTAGTTTCATGTTGGAAATTTCTTTAAAGTCGGCACCTTTAATAGTTTCATTGTATGTGGCTGTTATAGCCTCTATTTGCTTGTTAGCTTTTTCTATTTCTAAATCATAATTATTATCATACGTTAATATAGTGTCTCCTTTTAAAACTCTATCTCCAACAGATACATTTAATGACTTTACCTTTTGGCTAAAATCAGAATAAAAAGTATTAATTCTTTTGGAATATACAGTACCTGTTTCCTCTAAAGTTTCTTGGATCGAACCTAATTTTACTATTGATGTTTTATCTTCATTTACTTTTTGTCCTCCGGAGAATAACGAATAGACAACAGCCAAAGATAAAACTAATAGTATAGACAATATTACAAACTTTTTATTGTACTTAATTTTCATTTTTACCCTCCAAATCATTATTTATGAAACCCTGTTTTTAAGTGCAAGCATAAAATCCAGTTTGTGAATTTTTGCATAAGTCATTAATTGGGCTAATATTATAAAAACCAATGTTAAAATTATTGAATATATAATACTACTTATGGTAACCGGCTCCTTCATAGTATAAAGATCAGTTGTAAAAGAAATACCCATATAGTGTACAAGCCAAAATCCTATCGGAAGACCTGCAATAATCCCTATTAGTGACATTATCATATTTTCTCTTATTAACATAATGAATATTTCTTTCTTTGTAAATCCCATAACTCTAAGAGAAGAAAATTCTAATGTTCTTTCATTAATACTCATTAAAGTCATACTATACATTATGATAAATCCTAAAAGGCCAGAGAAAATAACCATTACTCCTATGGATGCAGCAGTCATTGCTGTAAAATCTTCAAATGCTTCCTTCATATCAAGCTGTGACAATATAGTTATATCCTTAACATCCTTCAATTTTTCCGTAACCTTATCATTTGAGTTTATATATATCCCATTAATTATTCCTTTTTCTAAGAATTTATCTCTCATAAAATCTATATTTGCATAACCGTTAATACCTAATGATTGATTAATAATTCCTTTTACAACAACATAGCTTTTATCATCATTTTTTATCAAACTTTCTATCAATACTTTATCTCCTACATTAACATTGAGTGTTGTAGCTAAATTTGATGATAATATAATCCCATCCTTAGGTAATTCAAGAATATTATTATTTATATCTCTAAACCCATAAAAACTTGTTTTATCTTGCAATCCAATAATAGTTGCAATTTTAGAAAGTTTACCATTTTTAATTTCAAATGGTATTTCTAATCTAGGCTCCATTTCTTTAACACTAATTAATTTATCAAATTCCTTCATAGTGTTTTCGCTTTTAAATCCGTTAAAGTTAATATTGTATTGCACCCTTATAAATTCTCCGTAATGCTTGTTAAACATTACATCGATTATGTCTATCAACCACATTGTCATCATCATCATTCCACAGGTTATTGCAACTGATGCACCAATAAAAACAAATTTCTTTTTTTCTCTAAAAATATTTCTTAATACAATCTTCCATGAAAAAGTTACATGGCTCCATATAATCTTAATTCTCTCAATGAATATTTTTTTACCCTGCTTCGGTGATTCAGGTTTCATGGACTCAGCTGGATTAATTTTAAGAATATCCTTAACTCCCCAAAAACCTGCTAATACACAAAACACAAATGACAAAGCAATTGAAATAATTATTTTTCTATAGTAAACTTGAACAACAAGCATTGGTATACTGAAAAATACTAAATAATAATTAGTCATTATTCCAGAAAGAGCTGTACCTATTATTGATCCAAGTGTTCCCCCAAGCAGACCCACAGATCCGGCATATTTCAAATAATGAATCATTATTTCTTTGTTTGTAAATCCCATTGCCTTTAAAACACCAATAGATACTCTGTCCTTCTTTACAATCCTTGAAAGCATTACTGCAAGCATTACTCCTGCAAAAATTAAGAAAACAAAAGGTATTGATTGAGACATAATTTCAAGTCCCGATATTTCTTGATTCATAATATTGTTACTTAATTGGTCATCTCTTTTAACAACCCTCGCACCATATTTATTAAGACTATCCTCTAAATATTTAGACGTTCTATCAATGCTACTATAGTTTCTTAATGTTAGTATGATATCATTGAATGTTCCATTATCACCGTATATTTTTCTCAAATAAGTTTCTTCAATGTATACAATACCAAATCTTTCAGGTGCAGGTAAAAAGGATTGTTCATTCTCCATAATATAAGTATACTCTGCACTGGTTGCAATTCCAGTAACGTTAAATTTATATTCCTTACCATTTATCCTAAGCTTTATCTCATCACCAATCTTTATATTTCTTGCTTCAGCAAACTTTTCAATTACAATTATATCCTTTTCAGATAAAGCCCTCTTTCCTTCCTTCATAAACAATTTATTTATTTTATTCTCGTTCTTATCAACAGAAACAACACGTACACTTACTTTATCATCACTGTCGTCAGTTAATAATTTTGTATCAAAGACTATTCTTGCTTCTGCTTCTTTTATATCATTGGAATTTAATATTTCATTTTCTAAGCTTTCAGGCATATTGTTGCCATTAATAAAAATATCGGCAAAATTAGTTGCACTATAATAATCATTTATAGAATCCTTCAAATTAACGGCAGAATTATTAACTGCAGTAAACACAAAGATACCGGTTATTATAATTGAAAGCACAGCAATATATTGACCTTTGGTATTTTTAATCATTCTAAACAATCTTTTATCAAGGTTTTTCATTACCATTCAATCCTTTCAGGAGAAATCGGATTTTCATTAATTATTATGTCGGTAATTTTTCCACTTCTCATTTTTATAACCTTATCAGCCATATCTGCAATAGAAGCGTTATGAGTGATAACCATTACCGTATTGCCAAATGTAGTATTAACATCCTTCAATACCTTCAATATCTGAATGCCTGTTTCAAAATCAAGAGCACCGGTTGGTTCGTCACATAGTAAAATTTGAGGATTCTTTGCAACAGCTCTTGCAATTGCAACCCTTTGTTGTTCTCCACCACTCATTTGAGATGGAAAATGATCAACCCTATCCCCAAGACCAACAGATTTCATAACCTCATCTATATTTGCTGCATTCTCACATAGCTCAGCAGCAAGCTCCACATTTTCTCTTGCAGTTATTGTAGACATTAAGTTATAAAATTGAAAAACAAACCCAATTTTATTTCTTCTGTAATATGTCAATTCCTTATCTTTCATTTTGGTAATAAGCTCATTATTAAAATATACTTCGCCACCACTTGGATTATCCATCCCCCCAATAATATTTAACAACGTACTCTTCCCTGAGCCACTTGGACCTAATATAACTATAAATTCGCCCTTTTTCACTTCAAAGCTCACGTCTTCCAAAGCTTTAACTGTTACTTCACCCATTTGATAATTCTTACTTAGGTTATTAACTTTTAACATAATATCACTCAAATTATCACCCCTTATTAATTATCCAAAATGCCATACAATACTATATTCACAAGCCTTACATATTCACTTGCTAATGATTCGTAAATTTCTTCAAAGTTATCTATACCCTTTATAAGATAAGATAAATATTTACCTTCAAATACATTTATTATAGATGAAAATACTGTTAAAATATCATTAGATTGAATATCTTTTCTGATGGGTAAATCTTTTATCATATCTACTAATATATTTAGTCCGATTTGTTTAAGTTCAGAAAATCTATGTTCTAATTTTGCTTTTAATTTTTTTGGAGCATGATAAAGTCCGTTAACTAAAATTTGATAATGCATTGGATTATTTATGAAAAAATTATATTTCATTTTAGTAATTTTTATTAACATGCTAGTAAATTCCACGTCTTTAAATTCTATCTTATTAAACTCATCAAAAATATCATCAATACATTTATTAATAATAATCATATATAAATTATCCTTAGAACCAAAGTAATGAAAAATCAGTCCTTTGGATACACCTGCTTTTGTACTTATCCTGTCTGTGCTTGCCTTATCATAGCCATATTCAGCGAATTCAGCTAAACTTGCTTCTATGATTTTGTCTTTTTTAGAATTTTCACCCATAAAAAATCCTCCTTAACATTGACCATTCAGTCAATATAATTGTATAAAAAATTGACTCATTAGTCAATCATTCTTTTAAACTAAACTTCATACATGCGCATTATGTTGATGGATATACTTCAACATATTAATGAAAAAAGTTGCTCTTATATTAAGAACAACTTTTTTGTAGTAAATATATTAAAATTTTGGGATTTATATCTTGTATAATAGATTCATTTTTATTTTAACAACTACTTTTCTAATATTAATTGATTTTCCATCAGTACAACCAGGTCTATGTATGTCCCAAGGAAAAAATACAACAAAATCATTTGAATTCATTTTAATAAATTTTTCATTTTTGACAACTGAATATTTCAAGACATCCTTTTCTATTAATTTGTTTTCGTAAATTGCATTATCACCTTCATCTATTGCAAATCCCATTAACTCTCCACCATTTGGTGAAAATTGTATGTCTAAATATTCAACATGAGATTCAGCCTTTTTCTTCTCAGCTGTATCTGTCACAGTATCAATTACAGAAAAATATATATCTTTTCCTTCGATTTCATATTTACCAGGTTCTATATTGTTAAAGTCTTTGTTTTTCAAATATTCTAAAGTTCTATATATAATTTGGGGATATGCACTTGGCTCACCAAGATTCTTTAAATTTCCATATAACATATTTAACCTCTTAATATATTTAAGACCAATTTATTTTTATTCCTGATTCTTTTTGCAATCCTTCTAACGACTCTTCAACATCTTTTGGCAAAACAAGACCATTTTCCATACTTAAGTTATATTTCCCCCACTCAATTTCCCCAGGATAGAATATTTTCTCAGTACCCTTTGCTTTTGGTGTTGAATGTATATACTCAATCATATTTTCTATTCTTTCATTAAATAAATTAGGCAACATAAACTTTGATACATCAATTACTATAAACATATGCGATACATTGTTTTTTTCTTCCATTGAGAACAACCAACTTGGAACTTCGTTCATCATACCGCCACCGGAAAGTGCTCCAGTTAATATTTCCACTAACAATGCTAATCCATATCCTTTATGAGCTGCCATTGGTTGCATTGCTCCTATTTCAGGATATTGACTTGGATCAGTAGTCGGAAGTCCTTCTTCATCGATTATCCAAGTATCAGGAATAGATTTCCCATCTTTCCTTGCTTGAACAACTTTCAATGAAGCAACTGAGCTCATGGCTATATCAAGAAAAATAGGTGGATATTTTCCTGCAGGCACACTATAAGCTAAAGGGTTGTTGCCCATAACCTTGCCTTTTGCACCTGGAATAGTCATATTAGCATCGACATTACTAAAAACCATTCCAATTAAATTCTCTTTTGCAGCCATATTAGCATAATATCCTGCTGCTCCAAAATGAGATGCGTTTTTAACTACAGAACATGCTATTCCGCTATCTTTTGCTTTCCTAATAGTCAACTCCATAGCTTTATATGCAGGTACCATACCTATGGACGAGTGAGAGTCTATTAATGTGTAGCTTGGACCATCATTAACAATTTCATACTTCCCATTGATATCCATTCCTCCTGCTCTCATTTTACGTATATAATTGTGTAAATTTTTTGTTCCATGGGAATGAGTACCATATCCATCTGTTTCACTTAAAACCTCTGCTGTTATTTTTGCATCCTCTTCTCTCATTCCTTCTTTTGCTAACACTTTATAGCAAAACTCTTTTAAATCATTTATTTTTATAGTTTTTCCATTACTCATAATTGTCCTCCTAAACACCCCAGTATGATGAAAAACCTCCATCTATAGGAATAACTGCACCATTTACAAAAGAAGCAGCATCTGAACAAAGCCATAATACAGGTCCGGCAATTTCTTCCGGTTCACCATATCTGCTCATAGGTGTTTTATCTAATACTTTTTTTCCTCTTTCAGTTGGTTCTCCATTTTCTTGTACCATAAGAAACTTATTTTGATTCGTAAGTAAAAACCCCGGCGCAACTGCATTAACTCTTATCTTGGTTGAATAATTTTGATTAAAATGCACAGCCATCCATTCAGTAAAATTAGATACAGCGGCTTTTGCACCTGAATAGGCAATAGTCTTAGTAAGTGGGTGATAAGCTGCCATAGAAGATATATTAATAACGCAGCCTTTTTTAGCCTTAGCAAATAGTTCACCAAAAACCTGAGTTGTTAAAACTGCTCCCATTACATTTAAATTAAATACCCATTCTAATGCTTCTATGTCAATGTCAAAAAAACTGAGTTCATCAGATGTTGTTGCTTCCTTTTTGTTGCCGCCTGCACCATTAATTAAAATATCAATGTTATTATATCTTTTTAGAATAAAATCACGGGCTTCAATTAAACTCTCTTTATTTAAAACATCAACATTGTAATAAATAGCAGAACCGCCTTCATTAATAATTTCTTCTGCTAATATACGGGCTTTATCCCCGCCGTGACCTAACAGAGCAACTTTTACTTCCTGTTTTGCTAATTCTTTTGCTATTACACTACATAGGATTCCGGTAGCACCGGTTATCACTGCAGTTTTTCCCTTTAAGTTAAAATTTAAACTCACCATAACCTCCTGAGTATTACATTGTCATACCACCATCTATTACTATAATACTTCCTGTCATATACGATGCTTCTTCGCATGCAGCAAATAAAACGGCGTGTGCTATTTCTTCAACCTTTCCAAGACGTCCCATAGGTTGTCTGTTTATAAATACAGCTTCCATTTCTGCTGGATTTTCTGAACTTTTTATTTTTGCTTCTATGGCAGGTGTATATGTTGTTCCTGGACATACTACATTAACACGAATATTATCCTTCACATAATCAGCAGCCATTGCCTTTGATAATGCAACAACAGCTCCCTTTGAGGCACAATATACAGCTCTATCCACATGACCTTTTAAGGCAGCAACAGAACCCATGTTTACAATAACACCACCGCCTTGATTTTTCATATGTTCAACAGTATATTTTGACATGAAAAAAGTACCTTTAACATTTACATCCATTGTCATATCATAATCTTCTACTGTTGTATTGTCTAATCTTCCAGGAATTACGATTCCTGCATTATTTATCAATATGTCTATTCTTCCAAAGTGATTTATTCCTTCATTAACTATTACTTCAGCTGATTTAGGATTAGAAACATCTCCTGCAATGAAAATTGCCTCTCCACCATTGTCATTTATAATCTTAACTGTTTCAATATCAGTTTTTCCTTTGTCAGGTTTAGTAGCATTAGCTATTATCTTAGCACCATGTTCTGCAAACTTAAGCGCTATAGCTTTTCCTATACCCTTACGAGCTCCTGTTACTAAAACAACCTTATTTTCAAAATTCATAGCGACCCTCCCATTACATTATTTGCTAAATATGATTTCCGGTAACCATAATGATAATTGTGGAACTAGTAAAATTAAAATAATTGTAAATATTACAGCTAACCATAAATACTTAGATTCTCTTACGTATTGCCCTATAGAACAATCATATATAGTGCATACTACATACATACATACTCCAACTGGTGGTGTTAACAGTCCACATGTTAAAGTAAGTATCATAACTAAGCCAAAATGAACAGGATCTACTCCTATTTCTGTAGCCACAGGAACAAGCATTGGAGTCAATAATAAAATAAGTACAGTTGAATCAACAAACATACCGGCGATTAGCAAAAATACAATAATTAAAGCCATAATTAATATAGGCGTGCTAGTAATTTGGAATAAAAAGGCCATTATAGTTTGTGGAACACTTTCCCATGTCAAAACATAGCTTAATGCACCTGAGAAACAAATCAAAAGCATTATCATACCAACATCTATAATAGTTATATCTAAAGCATGTTTGAATTTTTCCCATGTTAATTCTTTATAAGCCAATAACCCTATTACTATTGTGTATACTGCGGTAAATGCTCCTGCTTCTGAAGGAGTGAAAAAGCCGGTTCTCATTCCTATAAATAAGAAAATCGGAAATAACAAAGCCCATATACATTCTATTGCCGTTTTAAACATTTCCATGAAAGGAGCCCTTTTTTCTCTTTCTGGGGGTAAATTTAATTTTTTGGCAGTATAAGCTACTGCAGACATCATTGATAATGTCATAATTATCCCGGGGATAATTCCAGCAGCAAACAAGCGTCCTACTGAAACTTCACCTATTGTTCCATATAATATTAAACCTGTACCAGGAGGAATGATTGGGGTAATAATTGAACTAAATGCTACTGCCCCAGAGCCAAAGCCTTTAGGGTAATTTTTTTCTGCCATTGTTGGTTGAAAAATACGTGATTGCATACTGGCATCGCCTATTGCAGAGCTGCTAACACCACCCATTAATGCAGATAAAACACATGTTGTTTGTGCGAGTCCAGCTCTCATGTGCCCAGATAAAACACTGGCCAGTTTAAGCAAATGTTTAGTTATACCGGTTTGGTTCATTAAATTACCCGCAAAAATAAACATAGGAATTGCAAGCATAGCAAAGTTCTGTGTTTGAGTAACTGTTAATTGAACAGGTATAGTTAAAGTTAATGTTTCCTGTCCAAAGAAAAATACTAAACCTGATATACCCATAACAAATGCTACCGGCATACCCATTAGCAATAGAATTATAAATGTAAGTACTACTAATATCATTTAATATACCCTCCTTCCTTTAAGATGTCTTTTGTCTTTAATATAGTTGTAAACAACATTAACAAACATCCAAAAGGTACTGATGCAGTAGCCCAAGAAAAACTCAACCAAGGTAATCCTGCAAAAGTTCTATGATATGTAGTAATGGTCAATTTTATTCCAAATCCAATCATTATAATTAAAAATGCAATTATAATTATATTGTTGATTATTTTAATATTTATCTGTGCTCTTTCAGAAAGCAGTTTTACAAACATATCAATATTTACTAAGGCATCTCTTCTCATAGCTGCATCACCACCAAGAAAAACTACCCATGCAAAGAGAAATGTAGAAATATCTACTGCCCATGATATTGGATGTCCAAATTTTCTAGTCATCGCTTGAACAAATACAAGTAAAGTCATAAATACTAAAGCTATTTTAGCAATTGTAACTTCATATTTACCAAGCCAATTATAAAATTTCATACATTTTCACCTCATATAATTTTTAAAAGGGACTGTTAACTAAACAGCCCCGTTTATTACAGTTATTAATTGATTTAGTTCTTACCAATTTCATCCCAAATAGCTTTTTTAACTTCTGTTAAGTTTAATACTTCATAAGCCTTTTCTCCTGCAGCTTTAAAAGCTTCAACGTCAGGATCTGAATTAATAGTCATTCCTGCAGCTTCTAAATCTTTCTTTATATTTCCAACATTTGCTTCCATTTTTTTAGATACTTCCATTCCGGCCTTATCACATTCTTCAACTAATATTTTTTGATATTCTTCTGGTAAAGAATTAAACCATTTTGCACTACAAACTTGGAAGTTTATAAGTAATATATGACCTGTATCATTAGCATAGCTTAGAACTTCATTTAACTTGCCACCTGGAATATTAGCATACACTAATTCAGCTCCGTCTACAGCGCCTTGTTGAATTCCACTGTACATATCTCCAAAGTTCATAGCAACAGGTTCAGCTCCTAATGCTCTTACTGATTCTTGCCATATTGGAGAGCCTGGAGTACGGATTCTTAATCCTTTTAAATCTTCAGGAGTATTGATTTCTTTATTTGTAAAGAAATGTCTATGAGTTTGCACCCAGTTATATGATAAAACCTTTAAGCCAAATCCTTCAATTTCATCTATGTGTTTTTTAAGAGTCGCGCTATCTTTTAATTTTTCAACTTCCGCTAAGTTATCAACAAAATAAGGACCATTCATTACTGCCATTTCTTTTACATACATACCCAATCTTGCAGAGTCTGTATTATGTCCTACGTTAACACCTTCTTTAGCTTGTTCAAGTATATCTTCTTCCACGCCTAACTGTCCCGCAGGATATACTTCAATTTTCAAGTTGCCATTTGTTCTTTCTTCAACAGCTTTAGCCCAATTTAGAAATCCTTCATTAAATGGTTCCTGTGCAGATAATACATGTGCATGTTTTAAAACATATTGTTTATCTGCAGACGCACTTTCATTGCTACCACCACATGCAGCAAGCAATAATACCATAACTGTTACTAACAACAAACTAATAATTTTCTTATTATTCATCTTCTCCTCCTATTAGATCAATGATCAATTATTAAATGATGCTAATACATCATTTTAGCAGCTAACCGCTGCATATGTTTCATAATGCGAAACTACTATTCGTATAATGGATTAGTTAGATTATATAATAAAGAGAAAACATTTGCAACTATTTTGTTTCCAAAAAAAAAAATTATTTAACAAACTATATACAAAAAATTACCTTTTTCTAAATCCTATTTCTTTTGATATTTGTAATGCACACTTCATAACTTCTGAAGCAATTGCTTGTACTTTTTCTTCGGTCACTCTATTTGAAGGGCCAGACACACTTATTGCTCCTTCTACTTCACCGTGACGATTGAAAATCGGAGCGCCAACGCATCTTACTCCAGGTTCATTTTCTTCATCATCAATTGCGTATCCTATATTTTTAATCTCAATAAGTTGATTTTTAAGAGTGTTAATATCAGTAATTGTATTTTCTGTTCTAACTTCTATATTACTGTTATTTAATATATCCATACATTGATCCACAGGCATATTAGCCAATATTGCTTTACCTGTTGCTGTAGAATACATTGGACCTCTTTTACCAATTGTTGATGCCATTCGAATAGTATTATTAGCTTCAACTTTATCTATATATACTATTTCATTACCATCTCTAACAACCAAATGGACAACTTCGTTAACTACTTCCATCAATTGTCTCGTAAAAGTCTGTGAAGCAGTTAGTAAATCCATTCCTTCAACTTTTCTACTTCCAAGTTCAAATAATTTTAATGTTATTTTGTATTTATTTGTTTCCATATCTTGAACGACATAATCTTTATAAATTAATGTGGAAAGCAATCTGTAAACAGTACTTTTATGTAATCCCACCTCTTGACTTATTTCTGTTACGCCCAAACCATCATTATAATTTGACAGAACTTCTAATATCGTCAATGCCCTATCTATTGATTGTACTAAATCCATTTTAATACCTCTTTCTTTAAGTAAATAATATATTAAAAATATATCTTGATATTATTATATCAATTCTATATAATATAGTAAATAGTTTCATTATGCAATACCCTATTTCGTATTATGGATTATTACAAATGGAGGTTGAAATGATAAAACTAAATACCTTAAAGAGAATTGAGACAACCGGTATCGTAGCAGTAGTACGAGCTGAGAGCGAAGAAGAAGCAATAGATATTTCATATGCATGTATTGAAGGTGGAATAGATTCTGTTGAAATTACTTTCACTGTTCCTGGAGCTCAAAAGGTTATTGAAGCATTAGTTAAAGAATTTGGTGAGAAGTTATTAGTAGGAGCTGGAACAGTTCTCGACAGCGAGACAGCGAGAATAGCAATATTAGCAGGTGCAAAATTTATTGTAGGACCATCATTTGATATTGAAACCGCTAAGCTTTGCAACAGATACCAAGTACCTTACATGCCTGGATGCATGACTCCTACAGAAATGATTAAAGCTATGGAAGCAGGAGTTGATATAATAAAAGTTTTTCCAGGTAGTGTGTTTTCTCCATCTTTTATTAAAGATATAAAAGGTCCTCTACCTCAAGCTAACCTAATGCCAACAGGTGGGGTTAACTTAGAAAATGTTGAACAATGGATAAAAAATGGATGTGTTGCTGTTGGTGTTGGAGGAGCACTAACAAAGGGATCAAAAAAAGAAATAACCGATATGGCAAGAAAATTTGTTATACGTATAAAAGAAGCAAGGGCATAAGGAGGTATAATTTGAAAAAAGTTGTAACTTTAGGAGAAATAATGCTCAGGTTATCCACTCCCGGATACGAAAGGTTTATTCAATCAGATTCATTTGATGTAACTTATGGAGGTGGTGAAGCTAATGTTGCTGTCTCATTGGCACATTATGGTCTTGATGCATACTTCGTTTCAAAACTTCCTAAGCATGAAATAGGTCAATCCGCTGTTAATCATCTAAGAAGATACGGAGTAAAAACAGATTACATAGTTAGAGGTGGAGACAGAGTAGGTATCTACTTTTTAGAGTCAGGGGCATCTATGAGACCATCTAAGGTTATTTATGATAGAGCAAGATCAGCTATTGCTGAGGCTGAGGCTTCTGAATTCAATTTTGATGAAATATTTAAAGATGCTGATTGGTTCCATTTTTCTGGAATTACTCCTGCCTTAGGAGATAAAGCAATAAAACTAACTGAAGAAGCATTAAAAGCTGCAAAAAGACATAATGTAACAGTATCTGTAGATTTAAACTACAGAAAAAAATTATGGACTCCTGAAAAAGCTCAATTAGTAATGACTAATTTAATGAAATATGTTGATGTTTGCATAGGTAATGAAGAAGATGCCGAATTAACATTAGGCTTCAAACCTAAAAACACAGATGTTACATCCGGTGAGTTAGAATTAGAATCATATAAAAATATTTTCAAACAAATGGTAGACAAGTTTAACTTTAAATATGTTGTAAGTTCACTGAGAGAATCTTATTCTGCTTCTGACAACGGCTGGTCAGCTTGTATATATGATGGTAGAGAGTTCTATCATTCAAAAAAATATGATATTAGAATAGTTGATAGAGTTGGTGGAGGAGATTCATTTGCTTCAGGATTAATTTACGGATTATTGGTAGGCAAAAACTTTAAAGATGCTTTAGAGTTCGGTGTTGCAGCCTCTGCATTAAAACACACTATATTGGGTGATTTTAATATGGTATCTATAGAAGAAGTAGAAAAATTGGTTCAAGGAGATGGCTCAGGAAGAGTTCAAAGATAATAAATAAGTCCTCCTAGTTGAGGACTTATTTTTATTTGCAAAGCAGCACCATTAAATCATTCACATTAGTTCCTGTTGATCCGGTTATAACCAAATCCCCACTAATTTTAAGCGCATTATAAGAATCATTGTTATCAAGATAAACTTCAGGTTTCATTTTTGATTCTCTTATTTTGTTTGCTGTTTTTCCGTCTACAATTCCACCGGCTGCATCGGTTGGACCATCAGTACCATCTGATCCAACCGAAAGTATAACTATGTCTTCCAATCCTTCAATACCTATTGCTGCTGACAAACACAATTCTTGATTTCTTCCACCTTTGCCATTTCCTTTGATACGAACTACCGTTTCTCCTCCGGCAATTAGAGCAATTGGAGCTTCCAAGCTACTTTTACCGTTTTTTATTTCTCTACCTATAGCGGCTAAGAATTTTCCTGCTTCCTTTGCTTCGCAATCCAATGTTGATGTCAATATAAGTGATTTATACCCCAAGCTTTCTACAACCTTTGAAGCAGCATTACATAACTCAATTACACTGCCTGTTATTACTGTTTCGCAATTATTGATTTCTTTTGGGGTTTCAATTTTTAAAGTGTTTATAATTTTATCACTTACTTGAAGATTGTACTTATCAACAACTTCCAAGGCCTGTGAAGACGTTGAATCATCAGGATATGCAGGACCTGAAGCAATTGAATCCAATCTATCTCCTAATACGTCAGATAAAACTATTGTAAATATATTTGCATTTTTACAATGCAACGCAAACCTTCCACCTTTTACATCTGATAAATGCTTTCTGACAGTATTTATTTCAACTATATCCGCTCCGCTACCTAAAAGCTGGTTTGTTATGTCTATAATATCCTCAAGATCAATTCCATCCATTGGTTTTTCAAAAATTGCAGAACCACCACCAGATACTAAAAATATCACATTATCTCCATCTCTCAAACTTCTGACTAATTCTAATGCCTTAGTTGCACCTAACACCGAATTCTCATCTGGTATAGGATGTCCCGCCTCAATTATTTCAAAACCTTCTATTGGTCCTTTAGAATGGTCATACTTAGTTACGACTATTCCTTTTGAGATCTTCTCATTTAGCTTTTCTTTAGTGGCATTTGCCATGTTCCAAGCTGCCTTGCCAATTGCAATAACAACCACATTACCAGAAAAATTCTTCTTTTCAAGTGCCTTTATAACCGCCGTTTCAGGTAAAACTGCCTTTATTGATTCTTGAATAATCACTAAAGCATCTTCCCTAATACTCATTTAATCACCTGCCTTCTATCTCATTGATGGTTTGCTCACCATTCTTTTTTAAATTAATATTCATTATAAATATGGAAGAAAGTAATATAACGATTCCAATTATATTTATAAAATTCAGTTTTTCCTTAAAAGCGAATACTCCTATTAATGTTGCAACAACAGTCTCAACTGATGCTATTATAGGAACTTTGGATAATTCTAAGTTCTTTCTTAATCCTCCCATATAAAGCAAATACGAACCTACAGTAGGTATTAGTCCATATCCCAATGAGTAGATCCAAAACTTTGGTCCTGACACAGAAGAAATAGAATCCCATGGTGGCGATATTATACCAAGCATCAGCCAACCAAACAAAAAGCTGTAAAATACAACCGTAAACGGATGTATATTATCAGAAGCTAATTTTCCAATTATAGTTACTAAGCTATATAAAAAAGCTGCTGATACTCCAAACATTATTCCTATGGCAGACAATTTAAAATATGATAAGTTCCCACCTGTAACCATTAAAAAGCAACCAACTATATTGATTACTAAAGCAAAGATTTTCAGTTTACCAACTATCTCTTTAAAAACCACCATAGACATAATGCAAACAAAAACAGGTGCTGTATATAAAAGTATAGATGCTGTTGCGACCCCAACATTCTCTATACTTACATTATAGCAATAATTAAAAAGAGCCTGTGATAATATGCCTAACATTAAACAATGAATCAAGCCCTTTTTATCAATTTTAAACATTTTTAATCCGCCGGTCCATAGCATTATAGGGACTAAAATCCAAAACCCCATAAACAATCGCATAAATGCTGTTAATGATGTGCTTGCTCCAATACCGCTCAACAATTTTACAAACAAACCTATTGTACCCCACAAAGTACCGGCTGCAAAAACCATCAAATAACCAACAATATTGCTTGTGTATGTTTTATCTTTAAGCTGCATAATTCTGTTTATTGGGAAATACTTATCCCATCCCCTTTAAATATTTGATTTAATTTCTATAATATCTCCAGCATTTATTTCTTTAAACCTTTCATTAAATGCTAATGCAAATTTAGCTGTTGGAATTATACCTGTGCAATGTGTGGGAGCTATCCAATTTGGAGATATTTCTTTTATGACTTCCACTGTTTTGTCAACCCTATCTTGATTTGATTCCAATAGATGGAGGCCTCCAATAATTCCTTCAATTTGATTCTGTTGTGTAACTTTCATTGAATGTTTTACTATATTTACTATACCTGCATGTCCACAGCCGGTTATAATAATTAACCCTTTTTCTTTATCATTTATTATTAATGACAAATCGTCCTGCAACTTATCAGGCACAGTACGTCCTTCAAAGTCAATTGTAAAACAAGAAATTCCTCCAGATTCCTCGAAATCTGTTGTTTTTTTAACTTCACCTGTCACAAAGACGTTCGGACAAATTTCCATCGGATTTTTACAGAAAATAAACTTCCCACCTAATTTTTCTATGTTTTCTCTGCTATTTTCACCCTTCAAAGTATAGTCCATATATTCAGGTTCTAAAATAAAATTCGGTCTAAAAATATCCGGATGGGCATAAATAGGTACTTCGTGACCAATTTCTTTTATTACTTCTGAAAGTGCTTCAGTGTGATCAAAATGGCAATGAGAAAGTACAACCATATCAACATCTGATAAATTTAGCCCCAATAACTTGGCGTTATAAATTAGCGGTTCAATAAGCGGTCCTACATCGAAAAGTATAACCTTTTTATTATTTTCATGTACTAACTCTATCCAAAACGAAACACCAAAACAACCTTTTAAATATGAATCATATTTAGGTGAATTATTTATAAGTGATATGATTTTTACATTGTACATAATAATCTCCAATACCATTTGCTTAAATTTATAAAAAATTAAGTTATACCAAAATTCTACATGTTTATATACTTAAATGTCAATAACAATAAAAATCAGAGTAGAAACTAATTCAATTTCTACTCTGAAAAAAGTAATTTATTTCGTCTTAATAGTTACTGTTTTTGTTAACCCATCCCAATCAACTTCACAATCAAAATTCTCTATTATAAATCTCAAAGGGAGCATTGTTCTATTTGTTGACGAAATATAAGGTTCAACATCAGTTTCTTTGTTTACACCATCTACTTTAGCTGTCTTGCTTCCTATCCAAAGTTGTATCTTATGATTATCTAAATATAAAGTTACCCTGCTATCTTTTTGATCCCATTCTACAGAGCCACCCATATTTTCTATTAATGACCTTATTGGTAGGAAGGTCCTGCCATTTTTAATTACTACCTCAGTTCCTAATCCTTTGTCTATTTCTATTTTCTTGTCATTTACATACATATATTTACTTCCTACCTGAAGCACAATTGTTTTTCCTAAACTTGATTTAGCAGAAACTTCTTCTGTAGGTTTGCTAAGGGATTTGTCCTTGTATACCGCCTTTAGTATATAATAATAAACCTTGTTATTCTCAATATTCTTATCTGTATATGATGTTCCTTCTATTGGGAAATCAGTTATTGGAGTGTCTGTTTGCTTTCCGGAACGGCTTGCCCTATAAATATTATATCCAATAATATCAGATGAATATTTCGGTTTATTCCAGGATAAATAAATTCCGTTATTAACTGCCTTGGCACTTAAAATTATACTTGATTTAAGAGTTACTTTTACTTCATTAGAAGCAGGACCCATATTATTATCTTTGTATACCGGTTTTACTATATAATAATATGTTGTATCCTCATTTATATTTTTATCGGTGTATGATGTTTCTTTAATAAAAAAGTCAGTTACCGGTGTATCTGATTGTTTTCCGGATTTAGTGCCTCTATAAAGGTTATATCCGATAATCTTTTTTGTACTACTTGGTTTTGTCCATGAAAGTTTAATACCATTATTATCTGATTTAGCAGTCAAGACACATTTTTCGTCTACTGTATTTTTCTGTACCTTAATCAATTCAAAGGATTCCCATTCACCTATTTTTGTTCTGTTGGCAACAACAATACCGCCACCGCCATCCTCGGCACAAACATATTTATCATAATAAGTTTTTAATGCTACCTTTCCACTATCCAATTCAATTAATTTGAATTTCTGTCTTTCTCCAATATCAGTTCCTTTTACATTTATACTTTCTTCATCGTCTAAAGCACTTAAATAATATCCTTTATCACTTTTTAATGCAACGTATCCTTTTGAGAATCTAATAACCTCAAATTTTTCCCAAGGCCCTATTTCTGTCCTGTCTGCTGTCAATATATTTCCTCCCCCATCTTCAGCACAGAGATAATACCCATCTAACGTTTTGAAGGTAAACCATTCAACCGTATCATCACTACTGTAAGCAAACGCAGGAAATGCAAATAATGTTGTCATAAGCATTACCAGTACTAATACATAGGTTGTAAACATCTTGAATTTCTTCATTTTTAAAAATCATCCCCTTTTCAATATCATAGGTAGCATAACTACCTTATCCCCTTTACTATAAGACGATTTTAAATGGTAATTGTTCCAATAAAATGGAAATAAATTAAAAAAGTTTAGGCATTAAATATTCCTAAACTTTTTAATAACTTCATCATAGTCAAATTCTGTCATCTTCTTCAAAGTGCCTCTTGGTGATATACATTTCCTTATCTGCTTTTGTAATAAGCTTATCAATGTTATCACCGTCATCGGGATAAAAGCTAACCCCAATACTCAAAGAAATTTCAAGTTCATTACCTTCTAAATTAATTATATTGTTTTTATCATCAGCTATTCTTGAAATTACAGCCTTATAATCATCAAGAGATTTTATTTGCGGTAGTAAAATTAAAAATTCATCTCCGCCATATCTCGCAACAATATCATTTTTTCTTACGGCATTTTGCAGTATTTCGGCAACCCTTACAATAACTTTATCACCGGCTTCATGACCATAACTATCATTAATACATTTAAATTTATCAATATCGATAAACATTAAACACATCATATTGCTATTTCTCTTAGCATTTTCTAACATGTTGCCTGCAATTTTATAAAATAAAGTTCTATTGGGAACTTTGGTTAAATTGTCATAATACGCTAACTTTTCAATAATCTTCTCTTTTTCCTTTAACTGCTTATTCAATTCAACAAGCTCATTTATATATTGTTTTAACTTATTAATTTGCAAAAATTGGCTTGTAACATTAATGAATTCTAAAATCAGATACTTCGTTTCGCCGTTGTATATCAAACTTAAATTCAAATTTAGCTCAACATTATCGTTTACTAAATGTTTATGCATAGCCGCAGAGAAAAACGCCTTGTTTCCGTTTTTAATTACATCATTAATTGATTTTTTAAAATAATTAGTATTCAACTTAGGTAAAACTAATAAAACATTTTTATTTTCTACCTGTTTATAATTAAGCTTTGTCAATTGTTCCATAAAGCTGTTCCAATAACATATTTCGAGTTTTTCATTAATTATAACTATTCCTTGATTTAAATTATCCAAAATTTTAGAAAATATATTATTCATCTAACTCTTCCTTAATTTTTTCAATTTTCGCCATAAGTTCGGACAAAGAATTTATAGTCAAATGTACAAAAATAGCTCCTTCAATTTTTGTATCTTCTATCAAGAATGTAATGTTAAGAACCAAAATACTCGAAAATTGATTACTGCTGTCTTTAAAAATATCCTCTTTATTATATACTTTAACTTCCGGTAAAGTGTAAGTTAATTTAATATTTAATAGATTTCCTACATCTCCAACAATAGAGTTTAATACAATATTACCAATTTCTTTTATAACATCAAAATCAATATCAGAAAAACTCATTTCATAATAACTTTCAGAGTTATCATCATTCACGCACAAATCGATAAAAGCTCTCATTTTTTCAGCAGAGAAAATTAAGCTTGCTTTGCCTTGTAATTCATAATCAAAAGAAATTGAAGAAATCATAAATATTCCATCTGATTTTTCAGGTAAGTATTCTTGCACATCAAATTGTTCATTTTCTAAGTTAATTAGCTTAATATTAGGCACATTAAGCAATATTTTTCTATCTATTATTTCTGATAAAAGAGACGAAGCTTTTCCTACACTAATATTGAATAATTCTTTCAATATGTCTAATTCTAAACTTCTATCATTCATACCTTCCTCCCTATCATTTCACATATCAATTTAGCTTTATCATCATTTAATGGTTTATTAATAAACATCATAACATTTAATGCTTCAATTTCTTCGTGGATATTCTTTTGAACATCTGCTGATAAGACAATAATTTTAGCGTTCTCATCATATTCTTTTATCATTCCTATTAATTCAATGCCTCCAACTTTAGGCATTAATAAATCAAGAAATATATAATCAGGTTTTATTTCTTTATATTTTATATAGCCATCTTGTCCATCATTAGCATAATAGATATCAATATCACTAATATATTTCCTAATTAGATTAGATGTCATTTTTTGAGAAAATACTGAATCATCAACAATTAATATTTTTTTCATGTTTTCACCCTTCTTTAACTTGATACGTATCCTCCAATACAGGAGAATTCCACCTAAACTTAGCTATAACAAAAGCAATTAATAATTGCTCATTAATTGCCGGTCGGTTGCACTACTAACTCCATATACCTAAGTGCCCAAAATAAAGGATATACTTCACTGTTCCCATTCAATTTGCTATATTTTTACATATTACCTATAATATATAAAACAAATTACAAAGTCAAGAAATAATACTATTTTTAATTTTTCTGACTTTTGATTTTTTCAGCTAGGTCATTTAAATATACCCATCTACACATTTTTTCCTCAAGCTGATCTTCTGCATTTTGTTTTTTATCCATTAACTCCTGAAGCTTGACATAATCAGTTGAATGTTTTTCAAGCTGCTTATCATATTCAGCAATTTTTGCTTCCAAATTTGCAATATCTTCATCTATAGTTTCATATTCTTTCTCTTCTTTATATGAAAACTTAAGCTTTTTAGGTTTTCCCCTTATTTCTATGTCTTTCTTTTCTTCTTTTTGTTTACTATTGCTTATGTTTTGTTCTTCTAAATTTCTTATTGCAATGTGATCAGAATATCCACCGTTGTATTCTTTAACTATACCCGTATTGTCTCCCGGCAACTCTAATATTGTATTTACAACCTTATCAAGAAAATATCTGTCATGGGATACAGTTATGACTGCACCATCAAAGCTTTCCAAATAATCCTCTAAAATAGTAAGAGTTTCTATATCCAAGTCATTGGTTGGCTCATCCAACAGCAAAATATTTGGTGCTTTCATCAAAATGCTTAATAAAAACAACCTTCTTCTTTCGCCACCAGACAATCTAAATATTGTATTATATTGAACATCCGTAGTAAAAAGAAATTTTTCCAACATTTGCGTAGCAGTAATTTTCCCGTCCTTTGTTTCAACTATTTCTGCAATATTTTTTATATAATCAATTACTCTGAGATTTTCATCAATTTCTTCAGATTCTTGAGAAAAATATCCAAGCTTCACTGTGCTTCCTATATCAACAAGTCCACTATCAGGATTTAATCGGCCTGCAATAATATTTAATAGGGTTGATTTCCCTGCACCGTTACTACCTATTATACCAATTCTTGCATTTCTCAAAACATTATATTCAAAATTTTTAACAATTACCTTATTCCCATAGCTTTTTGATATCCTCTTAATTTCTATGGTTTTTTTACCAAGACGAGAAGAAACAGAGCTAAGCTCAAGCTTTTCATCTACCTCAGTTCCCAATTCGTCCCTTAGCTTTTCAAACTCCTGAATTCTGCCCTTTGCTTTTGTGCCTCTTGCTCTTGCACCTCTTTGTATCCAAGCAAGCTCTTTTTTATATAATGCTTGTTTTTTTCTCTCAGTACTAACTTCCATATCTTCTCGATAAGCTTTCAACTCCAAATACTTAGAATAATTACCTTCGTGAGAAAAAATATTTCCCTTATGAAGCTCTACAATTCTATTTGAAACTCTGTCCAAAAAATACCTATCATGGGTTACCATCAATAAGGCACCCCTATATCTTATCAAATAATTTTCAAGCCAAGCAATCATATCATTATCCAAATGGTTTGTTGGCTCATCAAGGATTAAAAGTTCGCAAGGATTAACCAATACACTTGCAATAGCAACTCTTTTCTTTTGCCCAACAGAAAGCAAATCTACGTTTTTGTCATGTTCTGTGATTCCAAGCTTATTAAGTATTGACTTTGCTTCATATTCCATGATCAACTTAGTTTCAGAGATTGCATTAATAAAAACCTGTTCTAAAACTGATACACTTTTTTCAAATTCTGGAGTCTGTCGTAAATATCCAATTTTAACACCATTGCTTAAAATTACTTTACCCTTATCTGGCTCATCTAACTGAGTTGCAATTTTAAGGAGTGTTGATTTCCCAGTACCATTAACACCAACAATTCCAATTTTGTCATTATCATTTATATATAAGCTAACATTATCTAATAATATTTTTTCACTAAAGCTTTTTGTTATGTTTTCAAGTGTTAAAATCATAGTTACTACCTTTCAATAATATAAAAAGTATTATATCATAATAAATTAATTTTTAGTAATTATTCCTTACTAAAATTCTATCGAAGAATTATCAATATCTACTAAATACTTTTTACAGCTTCCATTAAACCTGTTTATTATTATATCTTCTATTTCTTCCATTGCTTTATACAAAGATGATCCTTCTTCATATTCAAATCCAACAAGCTGAAAAAATACATTCTTACTATCTATAGTCACTTTCCCTAATTCACTTTGTCTCCAAATCCATTTTAAAGTCTGAACTTTATTGTCACTTGCAAAAATTAGCTCACCTTCTTGTACATCTTCATATACATCTGATCCAAAAGGCAAAAAAACATCGCCTTTTCTGCTATAACGAACCTCTAAATCATCATAAATATCTGCTAAATCATGCCCTCCAAGAGATATACCATTTTCAATAGATATTGCATTACATAAATCAACTAATGCATTTATAATAGGTAACTGTCCACCTTTAATTATTCTTTTAAACATTGCCTCTACAGATGGAGGATATTTATTTGGATTGATTCCAGACCTTAACATGACATCTCTGCATAATGCTATGTTATGTAAGCTTCTTAGTTCTTCAGGTGCTATTTCCTCTCTCAATCTTTCTTCAGCTTTTCTTAATCTCTCTTCATCTTTAGGTGTTGTTTCAAAATTTTTGATATTATTACCCACCAATATTCCAAACTTTATATTAGTATTTAATTCAAAAATCGATTTGTCTATTGTATATTTCATATCATCACCCTTTTTACTTTTTTCCAATTATAACACCATTGGCAAATCATTACCATTAAAATTATAAATATTAACCTTTCGTAATATTAAATCAATAACTTTATAATCATAAAAATAATTGCAAATTATATAAAAATTCTTTATGATAATATTTGTGAGTTTTTTTAAATTTGGAGGAAAAAGTGAATAAAACAAAAGAAATGATATTAAGCGGCTTACTATTAGCATCAGGAATCTTATTACCTATGGTATTTCATATGTTCAGTCTGACAGGTCCGATTGCATTACCAATGCATATACCTGTTTTAATTGGAGGTTTTTTGTTATCTCCTCAATTAGCCTTGTTGTTAGGTATAACTACACCTGTTATAAGTGGAATGTTAACTGGTATGCCTGTAATGTTTCCTATGGCTATAATTATGGCATTTGAATTAGGAACATACGGGTTAACTGCTTCACTAACTACAAGAAAGTTAAACCTATCAATTATTCCTTCTTTAATTATTTCCATGATAACAGGAAGAATAGCAGCAGGCATAACAGTAGCAGCGTTAGTTCAGTTTTTCGGTGTAAAAATGAATCCCGTTCTATTTGTAAAGGGAGCAATAATAACCGGTATACCGGGAATTATAATACAGCTAATCTTTATTCCAACTTTAATTTATACCATAAAGGCATATTTGAGGGCTAAAAGAGAAAGGGCATAAGATCTGTTATATTATATAATCATTATAAAAAAGGGCTTACTCTTTTTCAGATAAGCCCCATATTATACATAATAGGAAATTACATAACTCTATCTATATTGGTGTAAAAATAACTTATACTACAATATATGATATCATTGTATATTAAGAATTCCCTCATTACTCACAAAATTTAACCACTCTTTATTTGAAACTTTACAATCGACTTTTCCAGTTTCTCTTAGTTTCTTTATAACAAGTAGTCCCTTCTTTGCTATATGATAGGCTCCATTTGCATCAGCATCTTGAGGTAATTTTACGTTAGCGTTTTTACTACAGAAAAACACACCATTATTATCAGCAACAGGAGATAAAATAAAATCTTCTTCATCTTCTTTGCAACTATATCTCATATTTAAGACAATACTTAATAACCTAATTAATTGTCTATGCATTGCAGATTCATTGCATGATGTTATTGCTTCAATCAAATTGTTTTCATTGTGATAATCAATAGAAAAATCATCAAATAGCCTCTTCATACTTTCTGTTACATTAATTTTTTCTTGTCCACCACGATTCTGATTAAGGTTTTTATTCCATGCATAGCGTAGCTCTCCAAATGTGCAAACAACCCAATCAAGTCGTGAGCCTTCTGCTTTTTGAGTAAAATTACTATAATTAAACTCAAATTCAAAATAATCATTTTCTGCACTATAACTTATTCTATCAAATTTACTGAAAAGTTCCTTGCTATTATTTACATTCTCATATTTAGGTTTCAAGAGATCTACAAAACCTGTCATCGGATCAATTTTACTTGTATTCCAAGAAGGAACATAAAACACAAAACCATTTTGATTTGACATTTCTTTATAACTTTTAAATTTATCTGTAAGTTGTAATGCTCTATATAGACCACCTATTTCATAGGGTGCTTTATCTTTAAAGACAAGGTAATTTAATTTTTTTATTAATGCCATTTCAAATTGCTGATAAACTCCCTTTTCTACCTTCTTACGACTATTTTTAAATCCACTATTTAAGTCTTCAAGCACAACAATAGCATTGTATTCAACCATTAGTTTAGAAATCAAATGAACAACTTGACTAAGGTAACCCGCTTTTAAATCCTTGATATTTTCTGCGATATCCCAATTCTGTCTTTGCTCTTTTCGCTTAATTTCTTTATTATTTAGAAGTTCGTGATAAGGCGTTTTAAAATCTACCCTTTTATCTTCTGTTGAGTTATAACTTCCAACTATTGTATTAAGATCGTATTGAATTGGTCTTCCACTTCTATCTGTTACTACATCTCCATTTTGGTTTATAAGTGATAAATATAGTAAGTTTCTTTCACCTCGATCTATACCAATTATATTAACATCTTCACTTTCAACTAAATACTCAGCAACCATAGTGTTTATATTTGTTCTACCCTCTGATTTATCTGACTTAAAATTTAATGTAATTGGAACATGAAAATAAAAATGATCATACCCATAACGTCTATCTTTGATTATATCATAATTAAAAGTCCTTGTTTCACTCTGCAAATAAGGATTCTTTAATTCTATTGGCTGTCCTTTTGGATGAGTAATTTTGGGCTCAATCACTTTTTGTCTAAAAAATATTTCAGCTTCACCGCTAAGCTTATACACAACATCTTGAAGATTTCCTTCATCAAACAATGCTTTAAAATACATAGTATGCAAGTTCTCTTTACCTTTACTGTATGGCGAAAAATCCTTATTATAAATCTGAAATAAGTATAATTTATTTTGATCTATAAGACTATGTATATGAGAAACTGAAACCTTAACAAACGATATATTATAAAGCAGTTTATTTACTTCACTATAAAAAGAATCGACCGATTTAAATTGATTATATGGCATAATCGGAGAAAGATCATAAATCTCCGTACTCTTATATGATTGTAAAAAACGTATACAGAAATCAATCCATTTTTCGACCGCTTTATTGTAACCATCTATGTCATTTGTTGATTTTAAATAATCTTTTTGAAACTTTTTGTAATCTCCATATTTATGATTATTTAATAAATAAATTTCTTTAGAAATTTCTAATGGTTTTGAGAAGTTATCATTAAGTAAAATGAAGTCTGTATTATTATTTGAAAAATGCTCTTTAACATCATTTAATTGAGTACTACATTTTGGTATCATAGTAGTAACGTCTTTAAAATATTTGTACTCCATCTTTTCATAACAATCATCATCTGTTTCTGAATTTAATATAACTGGTTTATTGTTATTGTTAAAAATCCCTAAGTAATATAGCCCCTCTTTCCTAAGAATAATACACAACCTCTCATTTTCTTTATTCAAATCCCACCCTTTAGCCAAGTCTGCAGTTCCAAAGTTCAATTTATAACTTTTACTTCCATCTGGCTTTTTAGTTAAATAATTTCGTACCTTGTCATATAATTTTGTTGATAAATCTAAGTAATTATATAATTCATCAAAAATAGAATAAAATATTTGTTCACCAATGTACGCATCACCTTTGAGTTGTAGTGGCTTGTAAAACCAAACTAATTGTTTAATAGCATCAAGTAAATCTTTTATTTTATTCTTGTCTTCTTTAGAAATACTACAATTTTCTCTTTCATCAAGAATTGGTACTACTGCATCATATTTGCTACTTAAATACTCAATATAACTATTTTCACAATCATTTTTTAACACCTTAACGTTTTTAAAATAATCAGTAATGCAAGTATTTGTGTATGCTTCTTTAACGTAATCTAAATCCTTTTTATATGCAAAATTTACAGCATCTTGAAGTAATTTTATTGAAAAATATTCTTGCTTTAAGAACCTTTCCTTATTATCTAATAATTTTTTTGTAATTTTATTATTTTTTTCTTTAATTTTATAATCTTCGTCTAACTCAGGATAATACATTTCAAGGCACTGTTGCAATACTCTATAATCCGAGAAAATTCTCTGTGATATAGTAGAAATGCTATCATTATCATTGCGGATATAAATTTTGTCAACTTTAAAGCTGTTTATTTCTTCCATAAGTTTTTGTATTTCAGTAACAACATTTATAGGTACATTTGAATATGATACTTCTATTTCATAAAGTCCTTCAAAATATTCATTAATTGCATCTATCATTTCATAATCATTGTCAAAACTATCTGGCAAAAATGATACTGCAGTTCTATCACTCAGTATTTGTTTTTTTAGTTTTTTAAACTTAGGAAGTTTTATATTTACTACTTGTTGATATAGATTTAAATATTCATTAAGACCTTTTATTTTTGTTCCATCTTCAAGAGTAAAACCACCAATAACTTTATTATAATTTTCAATTCCCTTTTGTGTTAATGTATTATTGAAATTTTCTAAATTAAATAAATCCTTATTAATTCTTAAGAACTCATCTAAATCTTTATATTCATATAGCATTTCATTTTTATTCATGTTCAATAATATTTTGTTGTACACACTAATATTATTAATAAATATAGGTAAATTTTCATCTATAATCCTGTATGCTATTGCTGTGGACTTTTCATCACCTACATACATATTTGCTCTATTAGCGTTATACCCAGTAAAGTATGTCGTAAATTTATGAAATGATTTAATTAATTCTTTTTCTTCTTCATATTCTTGTGTATCACTTTTTTCTAACCATAAAAGCAATTCTTTTTCAACTAAATCTTTTTTATCCAGAATCTTAAATTCATCTGCAATTTTAAAGTTTTTTGCGATTGATTTTCTAAGCTTGTCCTTTGTAATATTAAAGTTGTCTTTAAATTTTTTTTCTTTTTTAATGTCTATCGGAGAATTATATTGGTCGTAGTAATCGGTAAGTAAATTATGATCAAGTGTAAAATTAGAAAGTGATTTTTCAATAAAATGCTTATGATAGCCGTCAAGTAAAGGTTTAATTTTTTTGTAGTTCTCATTTCTTATTTTATCATCATTTAATAATCCATTCTGCTCAATATTCAGTAACGTGTTCCCAATTGGCTTTAAACTAAATCTCAGCGTTTTGTTTTGTGAATAAACGTTTACAAAATTATTCATATACCCTTCCCCTTTAAATATTAGATATTTTTTCTTACTATATCAGCGCTTCGCAAGATGTGTATTTACCACCATTATATAGAAAATTGCCCAACAATTCAACAACAAGTACCCATTTAATACATATTAATATTGAAAATACCATTTAAACTACACTGTAACTCAATATTTAATGAAAGACAGTAGAAATTTTAATGGGTTTATAAACGCTATAATGGTGCTGCCTATGGAGGATATCTACAATAGTAGAAATTTTAATGGGTTTATAAACTAAAAGATATTCCTTATCATCATTAGTATCTACAATAGTAGAAATTTTAATGGGTTTATAAACATAGAGGTGTAAAGGTGTTCTTTTTAGATCTACAATAGTAGAAATTTTAATGGGTTTATAAACAAGTGAACGATTAAATGCTTTAAAACCATCTACAATAGTAGAAATTTTAATGGGTTTATAAACGAGTACGACACAATACGATATATGGAAATCTACAATAGTAGAAATTTTAATGGGTTTATAAACAAAAAGTTGCAGAGTGTATTGGTGGAAATCTACAATAGTAGAAATTTTAATGGGTTTATAAACATAGAGGTGTAAAGGTGTTCTTTTTAGATCTACAATAGTAGAAATTTTAATGGGTTTATAAACATGGTTCGTTACCCTCATATTGTTTATAATCTACAATAGTAGAAATTTTAATGGGTTTATAAACAAGACAGGTAAGACTAAGAG
>JAEZGU010000077.1 GCA_023416855.1 Bacillota bacterium | reverse complement strand
TGACCGAAAATCCCTGATGTCAGGAATGAATGTAGATGTAGAAATACTGGCTGAAAGCAGAGAAAATGTAATAACAGTTCCTATCGAAGCAATTCAAAAGCTTAAAGGTGAATATATGGTGACTGTTAAAGATGCTTCAGGCAATAAACAAGACGTAAAAGTTGAGCTCTGCCTAGCAACTAAAGACAAGGTTGAAATAACATCCGGCTTAAATGTTGGAGATGTTGTAATTTACAATGCAGTGCAATCTGAAACTTCAACACCTTCAGGTATGATGGGAATGCCCCGTATCGGAGGAGGTACTGGTGGTGGCAATGTAGTAATCAGGCAGGATGGTAAAAGACAATGATTGATTTAAAAAATATTACAAAGACTTATGACATGGGTTCAGTCCAAGTACAAGTTTTAAGAGGAATATCACTGCATGTTGATGAAGGCGAATTTATATCTATAATTGGTCCTTCAGGTTCTGGAAAATCAACATTGATGAATATGATTGGGTGTCTCGATGTGCCAACTACAGGAGAATATTATTTAGATGGTAAAGAAATAAGCACATACAATGAAAAACAGCTTTCTAAAATAAGAAACCAAAAAATAGGATTCATATTCCAAAAATTTAACCTTCTTCCCAAATTGTCGGCTTTTGAAAATGTAGAGCTTCCACTTATTTATAGAAACATGAATAATAAGGAAAGAAAAAAAAGAAGTATTGAGGCTTTAGAAAAAGTTGGCTTAAGTGACAGAATGAATCACAAGCCTACTGAGCTGTCAGGCGGTCAGCAACAACGTGTTGCCATAGCCAGGGCACTAGCTGGTGATCCTCCAGTCCTGCTTGCTGATGAACCAACAGGAAACTTAGATTCAAAGTCAGGCAGTGATGTAATGAACATCATTAGACAGCTAAGCAATGAAGGCAAGACCATAGTCCTTATAACCCATGATAATGAAATTGCAAGAGCAGCACAAAGAACCATAACTATTAAGGACGGTCTTCTTCTTAATGGCAATAATATATAGGTTGAAAGGAAATAGTTATGAATATTAAAAGTGTTACTAAAATGGCCTTTCAGTCTATTTTATCTAATAAAATGCGAACATTCTTAACAATGCTGGGAATAATTATAGGAGTATTTTCTGTTGTTGTCTTAATATCTATTGGTCAAGGTGCAACCTCTGGAGTTACAGAAAGCATATCAAGCATGGGCTCTAACATAATCAGTGTAAATGTATTCAACAGAAGAAAATCAATTGATTTCAAAGATGTGTATGATTTCGAAAAACTTGAAGGTGTTAAAAAAGTCACTCCTGTATATTCCTCCAGCGCAACTGTCAAATATGATTTAGAATCAACAGATGTAAGTATTACAGGTGGAAATGAAAATTATATGGAAATCAACAACTATGAAATTGGCTCTGGCAGGACTATTAATCCTGTTGATGTAGATTACAGAAACAAGGTTGCAGTTGTTGGTTTAACCGTTGCAGACGATTTATTTGGCAGGGATAATCCTATAAATAAGGAAATATCAATCGATGGAGAAAAGTTCACTATTGTCGGTGTTCTTAAAGACAAGGGCAGTTCAATAAGAGGAGATAGCAATGAAATAATAATAGTTCCTGTAACCACTTTAATGAGGCAATATAATACAAGCAGCATAAGCAGTATAACAATCCAAGCAAATTCTGCTGAAGAATCTACTAGTGCTAAAGAAAACATTGAAAAATATCTCTTAGATTATTTTGAGGATGAAGATTCATACAGAGTATTCAGCCAGGATGAAATGCTAGATACATTAAATGAAGTAACAGGCATGCTTACTGCAATGCTAGGAGGAATTGCCGGTATATCATTATTGGTTGGTGGTATAGGTATAATGAATATTATGCTAGTTACAGTTACTGAAAGAACAAGAGAAATAGGTGTCAGAAAAGCGATAGGAGCAGGAAGGGCAAACATACTCATACAGTTTTTAATTGAGTCATCAGTTATGAGCGGTGTAGGAGGCATCATTGGAGCAGTATCAGGAATGATTGCTTCAAATGTGATTAGTGGTATAATGGGATTAAGCTATACTGTTAATATACCGGTAATTTTAGGAGCATTTATTTTTTCTTTAGTGGTAGGAGTGTTCTTTGGATTATACCCTGCAAACAAAGCTTCCAAATTAAAACCAGTTGATGCATTGCGATATGAATAAAAAAATGGAGATTTCAATATCTCCATTTTTTTATATTATTTTACTTCCAATACAGCTCCCTTATTACCTGAAGTAACCAAGGCTGCATATCTTGCAAGATAACCTGTTGTTATCCTTGGCTGTCTCGGTTTCCAAGCTGATCTTCTTTTTTCTAATTCCTCATCAGAAATCATAAAATCAATAGTATTTTTGTTAATGTTTATTTTAATTATATCCCCTTCTTCAACAAGGGCAATATTCCCGCCAACTGCTGCTTCTGGTGATACGTGTCCAATTGAAGCTCCTCTTGTAGCTCCTGAATAACGTCCATCAGTTATCAAAGCAACACTGCTTCCTAATCCTCTGCCCATTATTGCTGAAGTCGGATTTAACATTTCTCTCATGCCAGGTCCGCCCTTTGGCCCTTCATAACGGATTACAACTACATCTCCTGAAACAATTTTTCCAGCATTAATTGCTTCAATAGCATCCTCCTCGCAGTCAAATACTCTTGCAGGTCCTTCATGCTCCATCATTTCTGGTGCAACAGCAGAACGCTTTACAACACATGTATCCGGAGCAAGATTTCCTTTTAATATAGCAATCCCTCCAGTCTCACTATAAGGATTTTCAATTGATCTAATTATTTCATGGTTTTTATTAATGCAGCCTTCAATATTTTCAGCTACTGTTTTTCCTGTACATGTAATTAAATCTGTGTTTAACAAGCCTTTTTTATTTAATTCATTCATTACTGCATATACTCCACCAGCTTCATCAAGGTCCTCAATATATGTGTTGCCTGCAGGTGCCAGATGACAAAGATTCGGAGTTTTAGCACTTATCTCATTTGCTAAATCAGGGTTTAAATCAACTCCTGCCTCATGAGCAATTGCTGGAAGATGAAGCATGCTGTTTGTGCTGCAGCCTAAAGCCATATCCACTGTTAATGCATTTAAAAATGCTTCTTTAGTCATTATGTCTCTTGGCTTAATATCCTTTTCTAGCAATTCCATTATCTTCATTCCTGCTTGTTTTGCAAGTCTTATTCTTTCTGAGTATACAGCAGGAATTGTTCCATTTCCTTTTAAACCCATGCCAAGAACCTCTGTAAGACAGTTCATACTGTTTGCCGTATACATTCCTGAGCATGAGCCACAGGTAGGGCATGACTTATTTTCATATTCTTCAACTTCTTCTAAAGTAAGCTTGCCTGCATGGTAAGCCCCTACA
>JAEZGU010000022.1 GCA_023416855.1 Bacillota bacterium | reverse complement strand
AATATAGGATTTGAATTTATAAAATTGTTACATAGGTGTGATTGCATATGGGGAAGGTGAGCAGTAAAGGTTATAAATTTTTTATATGTTTTTTCACAGGTTTATTATGGGGTGTAATAATTGGTGCTATTGGAATTAGTACAGTGGTGAGCTACAGAATTGATTCTTTTTATGAGAAAATTGCTTATTTAGAGAATACAATAGTAGATAAAGATGAAAAGTTGGATAAATTGGAAAAATCAATTAATCAATCAAACATTGTATTGAAGGATATAGTTGTATATATGGATTTTTCAAGCTTTAGTAAAGAGCAAGTTGATCAAATTGACAGTATTTACATAGAAAAAACAATAAAAGAAAAATTTAGAACACTATTAGGAAAAGAAGTAAACAATTTAGATGCCGAAATGTTAATGCAAGTGGTAGACAAAAGAATTTTAAAATTGGATTCAGCAGAATATCAATTGACAGTAAGCAAGTTAGTGTTATCAGATGTATTGAAACTATGGGTGAAAGTATCAGTAATGGAAATAGAATCATAAAGCATTACCCCTAAAGATTATGTAAATTTTGAACATTTTATTTTGTAATATTATCAATTTGACTAAATCGATTTATTAATATCATTTAAGATGATATGAAAATAATTAATGCTTTGGAAAATTTACATTAGTATCAAAAATCACGATTCGGTAAAAATATAAGTAATAAAAAATAAATCAGCAAAGAAACAAAAAAGTAATAACACATAAGTAACACGAAAGCAACATCACATATCATTGCTGATTAAGGAGTTTATATGGCAGACAATAAAATGAAAAGCACAAAAAATAACAAAAAAGAAGATGGAAAATTTCGCTCTAAACATGTTAAGCATGATCCTCAAGCTGAAAGTTCAAGAGCAGTATTTGGATTAAAAGACGATAATTATCAAAATAAAATTGACCACAAATAAAATAAAGGAACGAATTATATCGTTCCTTTATTTCTATTGTTTCTATTGAACTTTTGATACCGCTAATTCATAAAATCCAAATATCTTAACATTCTCTCTATAATTGCTGAAGCTTCTGCTCTGGTTGCATTTTCATTAGGGTCGAAATCTTGCGTATCTCTACCCATTATTATGCCCGCATTAGCACATAAAGCGGTGCTGTCCTTAGCATAATCATCAATTATATTACAGTCATTAAACATAGAAAGCACTTTATCAATATCAGAAATTTTAATTTCTTTGTCAGCAAATTTCAATGCGTTGTTAATCATAACAGCCATATCTTTACGTTTGATTTTCTCGTTAGGATAGAATTTGCCATCGTTTCTTCCTTTAATTAATCCCGCTTCAAATGCAGTGCTTATATCTTCTGCAAACCACTCATTTGAAACATCTTTAAAGTCGTTAGTACCTTCCTCTTCTGTTATACCAAGCGCTCTCGTTATCATTACTGCGAATTCTGCTCTTGTTACATAATCATCCGGTGCAAACATTTTGTTTTGACGACCAAAAGCAATATTTCTAGATGCAAGCTTTTCAATATTAAATTTAGCCCAATGACTATCTATATCATTAAATGTTTGTGGATTTTCAATTACTGTGAAAATACCGTTACCTCGATATTTAATTGTTGCATAGTCTTTTTCAAATACTGATGGAGCAAAGGTTAAAATCTCTTTATCTTCAACGAGTTTCATTGCTGTTGAAATGTATTCATCTATATCATTCAATTTGTTTATTATTTTTTCAGCGTAAAAATCTAAGCTGTTAATTTCTGTATTCTTATTAGGTTTTTCAACAAACACACAGAAGTCAATTAAATCTGAAATGATTTCAGCACCCATATTTGAGGCAGATAAATTTGCTGCGTCTTTGATTTTTTTATCCTCTATTTTTTCTAATAAAATATTAATTTTTTTCGCTGAACCGTCTATTTCATCCAACACCTCATTACATCTAAGCGGTAGAGTATAAGTACCTCTTTCCCAAACAAAGTTTAAAATTCTGTTAGGGTATTCCGTAGCAAGTTCCTTGTAAAAGCTACCGTCCAACCACAGCTTAGCATTATTTCCACTCTTTTCAGCAATAAGTGTATAAATGTTATTCTTAACTGTTACATCTTCTTTATATAGAGTTTTAATAACCTTTTTATCTACTAAAATTTCTCCTATAGGTGTTTTTACAGGTGATGAGCCACCGCCTGTGGAAACAGTTTTTTCTCTAACTTTAATGGTGGCAGTTGCTTCTAATCCTGCATGTGTAGTTCTTAATATTGTATTTCCAACTGCAGTACATACGAATGTACCATTTATGGCAGATGATGTAACGATACTTGGATTATCAATAGTTATGTTTACATCATTTGTAACTTCTGTTGTTGTTAATCCATTAAAATAGTTTATTTTTACACTGAAACTATCACCAACATATTGATTAATTGAATTAGGTTCAAATATTAGGGAAGGTTCTTTTGGCTCTACAATTGTTTTTTCAAATATCAAGTATCTAATACCTTTTAAATTATTAACATCATAACTTGATTTATAGTAATATTCTTCATTATTATAGCCATAAGCTGTTATTACTCTGCCTTTATTATCCCCTGAAACTGATATTAAAAAATGATTTAAGTTGTCCATTGGATAGCTTTCATCATATTCATCCGGATAAAACTCACTACCTACTAATTTGCCATCCTTGTTTATGTATTGGAGTCGTTCATAATATTTAAAGGCTTCCTCAAGAGAATCATCGTACCAAACAGTTAACATATTACCTTTTCCGTCACAGAATGAGGCCGGGTAATACCCGTGAACAAATTCGCCGGGTGTCACTAATATTTCTTCACCAATTGCTATCGGTTTTAGGCTTTCATCTAAGGTATAATATTGTCCCATGATTTCTTTGTAAGCATTTCCGCTTGCCCATGTAATAAAAAATTGATTATTAGATGTATTTAATGCAACATTGGCAACATTATTGTTAAATTGATTGGTACCAACAATAAAGTCGTAATTAGAAGATAACTGGCCTTCGATGTTAATTACTTGAGCTCCTATATCATAATGTTCATTATCATTGTCTGCATTATTCCAAAATTCCCATGATACAATGTATGCATCAAATTCAGGATTATAGCATACGCTTGGCAAATATGAATTAAAGTTGCTGTTGTTGATTTTGAATATACCATGACCATCTAAATCATTAGGATTTAATAATCTACCATATATTTCTCGCATGTTATTTTCATAATCATATTGTTGCCAAACAAGAAGGAACTCATCGTTGCCACCATAAGCCAAATTTGGATAAGATCCTTCTATATAATCTTCATTTTCATCTAAGATACTAAAAACTGGTCCAACATGAAGCTGTTCTGAATTTTTATCAACATTTACTAAACATGCATTTAATTTCCCCCTAAAATCAGTAATACACTCTTCCCAAACTACCAAAAAATCACCGTTTTCTTCATAACTAACTATAGTTGGATTATAACAATGTATATCTTCACCTACTCTTATAGGTATCATTGCTTTAAGTACAGTTCCATCATTGTCTACTATATCGCTGTAGATATGTGTACCTATAGTTCCATCGTAATACAGTTTAGCCATATATACGCTCAAATACAAATTTTCTTTTGGATTATATGCTATATCGGGGTTGTCGAAGCTTATATCATAAGACATGGTTCCATAAGCTGCAAATGCAATACTAATATTGTTGTTTTCTATTTCATAAATTTCACTTAATGGAATTGAAAACTCATATACCTTGTGTTCATAATTAACCTTATCGGTATATGTAAAATTTGATTTTCCCCAGGTTGTTTCAGGTACTGATACTTTGAATTCTTTTATACCACTATTTGTGTTGATGTATACCTTAGCGTAGTCCTTGTCTCCGTCAAAGGTGTTATCAGGAGTGGTATCCATTGTAACATATAGGTTATTGTCATCGTTCATAACCCAGAAATAGATATTCCCTGCGGGATGTCCTGAACTTGGAATTCTATATTCCTTAACAAATGGTTCAATGTCTTTTACTTCATCTAACATACCGTCAACTTTTATAGTTCCTATATTGCTGTTTAAACTATAAGAATAAAAATCTTTTACATCATCTTTGGATTTGAAATTATTTGCTGCAGGAAATTGCAATGGTTCCTTGCTTATAACAACAGGTTCGATTCTTCCTACAACTGTTAAAATACCATTATCCCATGATTCAAATTCAAGTATAATCCCTTCTTCATCAACAGGAGTAACATCCAAATCCTCTTTGGAGAGCTTGTTCAATACTTTCTCATTGCTGTTACTTGCTTTATACGTTGCGCTTTCATCTAACAAGACTGCATCTAAATATGCTGAACCGCCACCTTTTTGTTTTAATTTAACAATTGGATTATCATCCTTTAAATATTCCGCCAAATCAATTGTTTGCTTAGTTTGATATTTTCCAAAATTTAGCGAACCGACCTCATTCCAGACACCACTAACTTTAACGGAAATAATGTATTCTCCGTAACTTTCATTAGTCTGTGGCAATTCTTTCTCTAAAATTGAGGTGCTTGCTTGAACTGGTATTATCATAGTAAAAACAAGTGCAAATACCAATAGTAACACTTTGATTTTCATTTAAATCCCCCTTTGTACAAATAGAATTGGTATAAAAATACTATATTTATAGAGAGTTTTTCAATCACCCTAAGGGTGATAATTATGACATATATTTTGTGAAAAAAGTATAAAAATAAACAAATTTGTAGATGTTTAGGATAAGAAATTTGAAAGATTAGAAATAGTATTATATAATGTAAAAAGTATGAGAAGTTACTACATTGTATACATATATGGAGGATAATATGGAAGAGTTTTATTTTGATTCAAAGGATGGAAAAACTAAGATACGTGCTTTGAAGTGGACTCCGGATAGTGAAATAAAAGCTGTTCTTCAGATTTCTCACGGTATGTTAGAGCATATGGAGAGATATGATGAATTTGCAAGTTATATGGCCGATAATGGAGTCTTAGTTGTTGGCAATGATCATTTAGGTCATGGAAGTTCTATTAACAGTGAAGAAGACAGGGGGTATTTCAGCGAAACTGAAGGATATCATGTACTTATTGAAGATATGTATAGATTAATGGAAATAACAAAAAAAGAAAATAAAAATGTTCCGTATTTTTTGCTTGGCCATAGTATGGGCTCATTCTTAACAAGATATTTTATAACGGCTTATGGAAGTAAAATAAACGGTGTTATAGTTATGGGAACCGGCCATCAAGCAAACGTAATAATAAAATTTGGTCTTTTGTTGACTAAGTGCATGGCAGCATTGAAGGGCTGGAATTATAGAAGTAAATATGTAAATCATCTTGTATTAGGTGCGAATAATAAAAAGTTTAAACCTGCAAGAACAACATGCGATTGGTTAACAAGAGATGATGAAATTGTTGATAAGTATTTGGCAGACAAAAGAATTAACTTTATCTTTACATTAAATGGCTTCTATAATTTGTTTAAGGTTATGTATGATATGAATAATAAAAGAAGATTAGTTAAGATATCTGCAGATCTACCGGTGTTATTTATATCCGGTAAGAATGATCCTGTTGGAAATTTAGGTAAAGGTGTACGTAAGTCATATGATATGTATAAAGCTGTAGGATTAAAAAATATTTCAATAAAATTATACAATGAAGACAGACATGAAATATTAAATGAATTGGATAGAAAACAAGTTTATAAAGATATTATGACTTGGATAAATAATGTACATTATTAGGATTATCAAATTTTGTTAAATATATAGCATTGATAACTTGCTCTATCAATGTAGATATAAAAATGTGAAACAAAATACAAAAAACATGATAAATATTACATATTGTTAACATAAAAATATGGTATAATACTGTCGTAAATTGTCGAAAATTTTGATAATATCAATATATCCAAAGAATTGTAAAGATTTGGAACCTAAGAGCTAATTTTTACGTGTAAAGCATATCAAACTGTTAAAAAAACATCAAAACTATACATAAAACGGCGTAATTCGGTATTAAACGTACATTGCTATTTTTATGCTTGTATAATATAATATTTGAAAACGTTTGTATAATAACGTTTTCAGTCATTATATTATATTATGGAGGATTAAAATGGAAGTAATTGCGCAAGTAGTATCAAAGATTGATGGATGGGTCTGGGGTTGGCCGCTGATAATTTTATTGTTTGGAACTCATGTATACTTAACTTTCCGTCTAAAGTTTATTCAAAGGTACATAGGTAAAGGAATTAAATTATCAGTAACAAAAGATGATTTTGCAACTGGTGACGTTAGCCAGTTTAGTGCTCTTGCAACAGCTTTAGCAGCTACAATTGGTACAGGAAATATCGTTGGTGTTGCAACTGCTATTGCATTAGGAGGACCTGGTGCAGTATTCTGGTGCTGGATGACAGGTGTTTTTGGTATAGCAACAAAATATGCTGAGTCACTGCTCGCAGTTAAATACAGGGTTAAAACTGCTGATGGTACAATGGCAGGAGGACCTATGTATGTTTTGGAATATGGTATGAAGAATAAACCATTGGCATATGCATTTGCTTTCTTCGGAAGTGTTGCAGCATTTGGAATTGGTAACACAGTTCAAGCAAACTCAATTTCTAACATGATGGCTAATCAATTTAGTTTGTCACCACACATTACAGGTATAGCATTAGCTATATTAACTGGTATAGTAATCATAGGTGGTGTAAAGAGAATAGCAAGTGTTTGTGATAAGCTTGTTCCTTTCATGGCAGTATTTTATGTATTAGGTTGTGCTATAATATTAGTTATGACAGCTAAAACTATTCCAGCTACTATTGGATTAATTGTATCTAACGCATTTACAGGAACTGCAGCTACAGGTGGATTTGCTGGTTCAACAATCATGTTAACAGCAAGATATGGAGTTGCAAGAGGATTGTTCTCTAATGAATCAGGTTTAGGTAGTGCTCCAATAGTTGCAGCAGCTGCTCAAACAAGAAATCCTGTCCGTCAAGCTTTAGTTGCATCTACAGGAACATTCTGGGATACAGTTATAGTTTGTGCTATAACAGGTATTACAATAGTAAACTCAGGCGTATGGAACACAGGGCTTAATGGTGGAGATTTAACTAATGCAGCATTTACCAATATTCCAGTGATTGGACCTTTGGTTCTTACAATTGGTTTGTTAACATTTGTATTTTCAACAATTTTAGGCTGGTCATATTACGGTGAAAAATGCTTTGAATACTTATTCCATTCTAAAAAAGCTATATTACCTTATAGAGTAGCTTATACAATAGCGGTTTACTTTGGAGCTGTTATGTCATTATCATTCGTTTGGGATTTAGCAGATTTATTTAACGGATTGATGGCTGTTCCTAACTTAATCTCATTGTTGGTTTTATCAAATATATTGGTAAAAGAAACAAAAGAATATTTGTGGGATGATAATCTTGATAAGATAAGTGAAGAAGAAATATTAGTATTAAATAAATAGAGAAAACTAAATTCAATAAAAAAGTCACGCTATTTAGCGTGGCTTTTTCTAATCCAATTTTACTGACTTAATGGAGAAAGAAATGTATTGTAATTTAAGTATATTTGAGTCATAATTAATTAACTAACTTGAGAGGGAAATATATGTTAACGAAAAAGAACATAAAAAATGGTGATGAGCTATCTATTCTTGGATTTGGATGTATGCGCCTGCCTTCCGAAGAGGAGGTTGCGGTTAATTTAATAAGAGATGCAATTGACAAGGGTATAAATTATTTTGATACAGCATATATTTACAAAGCCGGTAAAAATGAAGAGGTACTTGGTAAGGCCTTGTGTGGTAGCTATAGAGAAAAAGTTAAAATAGCAACTAAGCTTCCACCTTATATGGTCAACAGTATAGATTCAGCAAAAAAAATATTTGCAACCCAATTATCAAGATTACAAACAAACTATATTGATTACTATTTGATACACATGCTTACAGATAAAACAATGTTTGATAAAATGGTCAATTTAGGTGTGATGAAATGGTTAGAAGAAGAGAAAGCAAAAGGGACAATAAAAAATATTGGATTTTCTTTTCATGGAAGCAAGTTAGATTTTGAATTGATTATAAAAGCTTATCCTTGGGAGTTTTGTCAAATTCAATATAACTATTTAGATGAAAACAATCAAGCAACTAAATCCGGTTTAGAATTAGCATATGCCATGGATATTCCGGTAATTATTATGGAACCTCTTAGGGGAGGAAGGTTAGTGAATAACTTACCTCAAAAGGTAAAGGAAGTATTTGAAGGTTATGACAAAAATAGATCAGCCGCCGAATGGGCACTAAGATGGATATGGAATCATAAAGAGGTTAATGTTATTTTATCTGGAATGAACAGCATGGAGCAATTAAATGAAAATGTTAAAGTTGCAAATGATGCAAAACCTAATTCTTTAACCTATGATGAACTTCAAATTTTTGACGAAGTAAAAAATATTATGTTAAATAAAACCAAGATTCCGTGTACTGCATGTGGATATTGTATGCCATGTCCCTATGGTGTTAATATACCGGGATGTTTTACAAACCTAAATGATAAGTACTTATTGGAATATAAGAATTCACGATGGAAATATATACAAACATTAGGAGGATTTTCTGCTGAACCATCCTTTGCTTCAATGTGTAAAGAGTGTGGTAAATGTGAAAGGCATTGCCCGCAAAAAATTGAAATAAGAAAAGAATTGAAAACAGTTAGAAAAGAAATTGAAGGAATTTTGTTCAAACCTTTTTTAGCAGTTGCGAGGAAAATTATGAAAATAAAATAGGGAAGTGCTTTTAAGCACTTCCCAGATTTTTAGTTTGTGAACATTTGTGTCCAATATGGTGTTCCATTGGCATTTGTAACATAGCCTATACCAATTTTACCAAAGTTTGTTGATAAAATGTTAGCTCTGTGACCAGGAGAGTTCATCCATGCAGATACAACTGCTTCTGGAGTTCTTTGACCAGATGCAATATTTTCACCCCATGCAGACCAATTAATGCCATTATTTCTTAACATATCTCCCGCGCTACCATATCTTGGAGATTGGTGAGCGAAATAGTTGTTATCAGCCATATCTTTTGATTTTAAGCGTGCAACATTAGAAATAGATTTATCAAATGTAAGAGGTTGCAATCCATTCTTCTGTCTTTCTATATTTACTAATTGAGCAACTCTTTCTTCATAACTTACGCTTGAAGGTGCTGGTGCACTCTCTACTGCTGTGGTTGCTGCTTTGTTTTCCTGTGGTTGCGCATTATTAACAGTAGGTTGAACTTTTTGTGTTTCTTGTTTAAGTTCAGTTGCTTGTGTAACTACTGGAGCATTGTAAGTTGTTTCAGGTACTGTGTAATTCAAATTACATGTATTTAATAAGTTATATAAATCATTTAAATTGTCAAACTTAATTGTATTCACATCTGCTGCAAATGCTGTTGTGCTTGATAGTGTTAAAATAGTTCCTAAAGTTAGTGCTAAAATTTTGTTTTTCATAAAATATATTCTCCTTTTAATTTAAGTTTTATAAAATACCCCTTACATTAACGAAAGTAGCTTTTTGCTTAATTCGCGTTTCGTTATGAATGAATTATAGCACGAGCATTTATGAAATGTAACCCTCAATTATTTGCTGTACTGGAAAATGTGACATAAATATTACACGATTATGAAGCAGATTTAATATATTACAAGTTTATTACAAAAATAAACCCCCTAGGAAATATAGGAGGTTATTTAAATTCAGCCATATTTTTTCTATATCTTGTAGGAACAAATTGAAATTGTAGATTTTTATTTTTTCTTTCTTCAATAGCTAAATCAGTGAAATATTGCTTCCATAAGCTTTGAATCATTTTTTCATTTTTTGATTCCTCGATATTATTTATATTGATATTTTCTTTAATTTCCCAATGATTTTTTGCATAAATTAAACCCTTTTTTCTTTTTTCATCATATATTATAAAATTCTCGTACTTATATCTATCAACAAAATGATCTGCAATTAGTAGAATAATGTCATTATCCGGTGAAAATTTCGCTAATAAAAATCCCTCTAAATCTGAAAATCTAAGAATTCCTAAAAATCTATGAACTTCCTTTGCAACCTTTAGATATATTTCATTTATAGGTAGGACCTTTTCGTGAGTGTAGAAATTCATTGTTTTTTTTCCATACTTGAAAGCAAATATAAGAAAATCTAAAATGATGTTTTCTTTATTCTTATAATTGGACAAAAAGCAATAAAAAACATTTATATATGCTTCATAAGAAATCTTATTGTTTATTGAATCAGAAACAATTTGAGCTTTCTCAATATCAGTTTTTACATATGAGCTATTATGCAAAATAGATTGTTGATAATCTGATGCTATATAAATACCATTTGCCTTTTCTGTTTTATAATTATAATATATACAGGTTAATAATCCTTCAAAGGTTCCGTCATACAAATAATCCATATAGACCTCTACAATAACTCAAATATAGAAATTTGTTTTTGTACTTCCTTTAATCGTAGTTCCTCTTTTATTAAATGGGGTTCCATATTAATGTTGCCGTAGTACTTACCTTTAATGGTTATAAAATACTTAGCTCTTTTTAACACGGTTTTCATTTTTCTTAAAGAATCATATGACAATTCAGCATTTTTTCTTTCTCTAATAATTCTTTGTGCACTTGTAACACCAAGTCCCGGGACCCTCAGTAATTCCTCATAGGAGGCTTTATTGATTTCTATTGGAAATTTGTTTATGTTTCTAAGTGCATACATCATTTTTGGATCAAATTCTAAATCAAGATTTTGCTCAGTTTCAGTAAAAAGCTCACTGCTGTGAAAATAATAAAATCTCATGAGCCAATCTGCTTGGTACAACCTATGTTCTCTTACTAATGGTGGCATGGAACTTACAGCCGGTAAATTTGGTGATGAAATAACAGGGATGTAGGCAGAGAAAAAAACACGCTTCATGTTGTAGCTGTCGTACAAACCTTGCGATACACTTAATATAGTTTTGTCACTATCTGGTGTTGCTCCTATAATCATTTGTGTTGACTGACCACCTGGTACAAAGCGAGGAGTACTGTTAAAGTGTTTTTTGTCCTCAATTGTTCTTGTTATTTCATGATTAATTAATGACATAGGCCTTACTATGTTTTCAATTCTTTTTTGCGGTGCTAACATATGCAAGCTTTCTTTAGTGGGAAGTTCAATGTTAACACTCATTCTATCTGCAAGCATCCCGGTTTTTTGGATTAGCATATTATTTGCGCCGGGAATTACCTTAACATGCACATATCCCCAAAAATTATATTTATACCTTAATAGCTCCAATACTCTTAAAATATTTTCCATGGTATTATCAGGGCTTTTCTCTACGGCAGAGCTTAAAAATAAACCTTCTATGTAATTTCTTCTGTAAAACTGTATAGTTAGCTCAGCAACTTCCTCAGGTGTAAATGTAGCTCTTTTTATGGGGTTAGTTACTCTGTTTAAGCAATAGTTGCAATCATATATGCAATCATTTGTAAGTAATATTTTAAGAAGTGATATACATCTGCCATCTGCTGACCATGTGTGGCAAATGCCAGCAGCAGAAGCATTACCAATACCCCCAACAGTATTATTTTTTCTTTCGACACCGCTTGAAACGCACGACACATCGTATTTTGCAGCATCAGATAAAATTTTCAATTTTTCAAATATACTCTCATTCATAATCCACCACAACTAATAAGATATTTATTTTATTTTATCATACACACCTTATCGTGTCAAACAAATGTTCGAAAAGCATGAAACAATATAAGGTACACGCTTTTGTTTTTTTGTCGCTTATTGTTTTAAATGTAAGAAAATGGGTAATTAAATGTATATGTACTGAGTCCTTGTTATACAAGGTAGTTGGAGGTGAGAGCTTTAATGAATAATAAGGAAAATTTAAGATTTTTCAATAAATTATTTAGCTCTTTAAAAAATAATGGTGCCATTTCAATTGTATTGAAATATGGTATTTTTGGCGTTACATGGATTTTGCTATCCGATTCAATTTTATATATGTTTGCAGGTGATTATGTAAGATACAGAAATCTACAAATATTTAAGGGATGGATTTTTGTTGTATCAACCGTAATTATTTTTTTTATATTGATTAACAACAGAGAAAAGAGAATTAACAAAGCAATTAACGAAACTAAGGAAACAGCAAAAGAATTAGAATATATTGCTTATCACGATACATTGACAGGTCTTCCTAACAAGGATAAATTTGTTCAAATTGTTACTACTATGGCTGAGTGTGCAGAAAAGGATTTTGCAATTGCATTTATTGATATTGATAATTTTAAATATATTAATGATACCTTGGGTCATTATGTGGGAGATGAGTTTTTAAAGTATATTGGAAATAAAATTTCTCAAGAATTAGCAAATGCTGATATGGTTGCACGTCTTGGTGGAGACGAATTTGCGATATTGATAAGCAGTTATAATCATAAAGAAGACATGATAAGAAAGTTAGAGTATATAGCAAAAAGTTTAGGAGAAACATGGAACTACGGAGGAAGAGAATTTTTTATATCTATTAGCATGGGAGTAGTTTTTTATCCAGAGGATGGACAAGATTTTGATACACTTTTTAAAAATTCAGATGTTGCAATGTACGATGCTAAATCAGGGGGAAAAAATAAAATATCAATTTATGAAAAAAAGATTCACGATAGAACAAATGATTTTATTCTAATGTCAAATCGTATCCAAAAAGGCTTAACTAATAAAGAATTTTTACTTAATTATCAACCACAAATTGATTTATTGACAGGCAAAATAATTGGAATGGAAGCACTAATTAGATGGAATCATCTTGGTGAAGGTTTCGTTCCACCTAATGATTTTATTCGTGTTGCTGAAAAAACAGGGCAAATTTATGAATTGGAGAATAGAATTATAAAAAATGTACTAATTCAAAAAAAGACATGGGAGGAGCTTGGATTTAAAGATTTGGAAATGTCATTTAATCTTTCAAGCAAATCGCTGATTAGAGACTCTAATTTTATTCAAATTGAAGAATTGTTATCCGACTATACTTTAAATTATTCAACTATTGTTATTGAAATAACGGAAACTGCTGTAATTTCAAACATTGATTTAGCAATAGAAAGAATAAATATTTTAAGAAATAAGGGATTTAAAATAGCATTAGATGATTTTGGGACAGGCTATTCATCTTTAACACATTTAATGAAATTGCCAATTGATATAGTAAAGCTTGATAAAAGCTATGTTAGTTTGAAAGATAAAGAAGATAAATATATTCATATTATTAAATTCGTAGTGTCATTAGCTCATGAATTGGGATATAAAGTTGTAGCGGAAGGAGTTGAAACAAAAGAACAGCTTGAATATTTAATAAACATAGGATGTGACTATGGGCAAGGGTACTTTTTAGGAGTGCCTATGAGTGCGGCAGATATATTTGAATTGTTGTAGTGTGCTAATAAATATGGGAACACTTAGGTCCCCATATTATTTAATATTTATTCTTGTTCTTTAACATTTTTCTGAAGTTTTTAACTCCACCTACACTCTTGAATATTTCTTGAGTTTTTTTGTTTTCAATTTGTTTTGAATTCAATCCATCATAGTGTAATTCTTTATTGAGTTTAAAGTAGCTTGCTAATCGTTCTTCTGACAATACTCCACTTTCAACAGCTTTTTTTACAGCGCAGCCCGGTTCCGATTTATGAGTACAATCGCTAAATTTACATTCCATTGATAGTTGTTCAATATCTGAAAATGATTTAGATAGATCGGCATTTTCTAAGCCTAGCTCTCTCATTCCTGGGGTATCTATTACTATACCTCCAGTGGGTATTAATATAAGCTCTCTTGATGTTGTTGTATGTCTACCCTTATCATCATTTCTCAAGCCTTGTGTTTCGTAAATGTTTTCACCTAAAAGCTTATTGATTAAAGTTGTTTTTCCCACACCTGAAGAACCAATAAATGCAATTGTTTTTCCGGTTTGAATATACTTTTGTATTGATGTAATTTCATCTTTTATACTTGATGTAACTACAATATCAACACTTAATGCTATAGCATCAAGTTGATTTAATGTTTCATCTAAACGGCTACATAAGTCTGATTTAGTAAGAACAACTACAGGTGTAGCACCACTATCCCACGCAACGCTAATGTATCTTTCTAATCTGCGAATATTAAAATCATTATTTAGTGACATGCATATAAAAACAGTGTCTATGTTAGATGCAACTATTTGTTCATTATTTGATGTACCTGCTGCTTTTCTTATAAAGGCACTTTTTCTTGTCAAAACATGATTTATTATAGCGTTTCCGCCTTCATTATCATTAAACATTACAAAATCACCAACAGCCGGATAATCAGAAATATTAATTGAATTGTAGCGAAACTTTCCCGAAACTTGTGCCTTTAGTTCTCCTTTTTCCGATACTAATTTATACAATCCTTTATCTTGTGATACAATCCTTCCGACGTTTTGATTTTCATATAAGGTTGACTCATTGATAAATCTTTCGTTGAGTCCGTATTCTTTCATATTAATATTGTTCAATTGTTATCCTCCTAAATAATGTACTTACTTTTGGAGGTAAAATTTCACCTCCGGGTTTACTGCACTATCTGTTAACTTATTGTAAATCATAATACAACACTCCTTTCGGTAAAATATATTGACAATATGTGTTCTTGCAGAAATATTCTACAATATTATAATTATAAATTCAATTATTATTTTTTTATTGAGAAATATTATTAATTAGTTATAAGTTGTTATTAAATTAACATGGACAAATGTGCATTTTCATAATATAATAGATGGGAAGACATATTTTATTATGAGCATGAGTTAATAATTTAGCAATTTTCTTTTTTCATGAATCCAATAAGTATGTTTACAATAAAAGCTTGGGTATTCCTCTCAGGCTTTTATTGTGCTATAATGCATATAAAAACAATAGGAGCGAAAATTGAGTACAGAAAATTATAAGTTTTTTCAAAATAGTAAATGTGAGTATTTTCCATGTCATAAAACAAATAATGAAGAGAGTTTTAATTGTCTTTTTTGCTATTGCCCACTGTATATGCTAAAGGATGATTGCGGAGGCAATTATGTTAAGAATCATGGTATAAAAGATTGTACAAATTGCTTAGTTCCGCATTCTACAGGAAGTTATGATAGAATAATGGCTAAGATGAAAGAAGTAATCAAAAGAGGAAGTGATTTTTAATCAGATAAAATAAAAATAAATGAATCGGGTATGCTGCATAAAATGAAACTTGAAGTAATTTATTCTTAGGACCGAGTTTTCCATTGTAAAGCGATATAATAGGAAGCGCAAGCAAAGAAAACTGTTGCAATATATATGCACCAAGGTTCGCCACAAACATAACAAGTCCAACTGATAAAAATCTTTTTGTTTTCGAAAATCTTTTTGTATAATAAAACGATAATATATAAATTATTCCGATTACATTATAATCTACAGCTAATAATATAGCTAATAAACATGATACTAAAACTATTGCAATTTCTCTGTATTTAAAATTTGTTTTTTTATCGTTAATAATATGAATTGTTATAAGTCCTATAAACAATGTAAAAAATATATTTTGATGAACAAAACCTAATTCATTATAAAATGCCAAATCAAAAGGAATTTCTGAAATAAATGCAAACAATAATAATCTAATAGCATATTTCTTAAAATTTGAGGTGTGAAAATAACCTTCAACCAACAGAAAACAATATATAGGAAAAGCTAACCTACCTATAATTCTATATATTTCTGTTCCACTTTGAAAAATGGCGCCATAATGATCAATTATCATTGTAGTTAGAGCTATGATTTTTAATAACAAAACATTCATAATTAACTCCGATGAAATTTAAAATAATATAATAATTTATTATATAATGTAATTTACATATGTTCAAGTGTTTCTATATTAATACAAAAGTAATAAATAAAAGCTGGAGGTATATATGATAAAAGAGTTTGAAGGAAAGTTACCTATAATAAGTGAAAAAGCATATGTAGCTGAAGGGGCTCAGCTAATTGGTAACGTCATGATGGAAGAATACAGTAGTGTTTGGCACAATGTAGTTATCAGAGGAGATATAAATAAAATTATCATTGGTAAATACACTAATGTTCAGGATAATTCAGTCTTGCATGTTGATGATGATTTTGATGTGATTATAGGAGATTTTGTGACTGTTGGACATGGTGCTATTCTTCATGGTTGTGAAGTTGAAGATCATTGTTTAATTGGAATGGGCGCTATTGTTCTCAGTGGTGCTAAAATAGGTAGAGGAAGCATTATAGCAGCAGGAGCTTTGGTGAAAGAAAATGATGTGATACCTCCATATTCATTAGTAGTTGGGATGCCGGGCAAAGTGGTTAAGCAATTATCAGATGATGTTAGTAAAATGCATTCACAAGCAGTCAAGTACAAAACATTGTGGACAAAACGATATGGAATTTTGCCTGATGCTGACGGTGAAACATATAATGGAGAAGAAATAGTATAATTTTTGATGAAATTAGCTTTTCGAGGCAATACTATTAAAGAAATTAGTATTGTCAGGAGGCTAAATGCAGGAATTATTTTTAAAAACAGAAGAAGGCTTAATACCTTTAGATGAGATAATAATTAATAAATACAAGTTGAAAGCCGGAAGAATTTCACCATTCAGCAGATTTTGGGTAGTAGATAAAAGTGGAAGTTTATCAGAGGATTCATTATATGATGGTACTTCAAGTCCAACACCTGATGAAATGCCTAAAGGAGAAGGTTTAGAAGATGATGAAATAGAAGAATTTGAAGAAACCGGTGCAATATTATCTCAATCAGAAATAATAGATTTCTCCAGAGGAGTAGATTCAGAAGGATAAATTAGAGCCAATGTGCTCTTTTTTTTTTTTTTTTTTGAAAACTACAAAAATTTCTTGACAGTTGAGCATACATTCAACTATAATCAATTTAACAGTTGAACAATCATTCAACTAATAAGGAGGTTATTATGTCTAAAGATGAAATCATTTGTGATTGTGATGTAATACATTCAGATGTGGTGGAAGAAGTTAGAAAGAGAATGCCAAAAGAGGATGATTTATATGATTTGTCAGACTTTTTTAAAGTTTTAGGCGATAGTACAAGAGTAAAAATCATTTGGGCATTGGACGAAAATGAAATGTGTGTTTGTGATATAGCTGTGTTGTTGAATATGACAAAATCAGCAATATCTCATCAGCTAAAATCACTTCGTCAGGCAAATTTAGTTAAGTTCAGAAAAGAAGGAAAAGTCGTTTATTACTCTTTAGCAGATGAACACATAAAAGATATATTTGAAAAAGGTATGGAACATATCAAGGAATAATAGTTTTTATATAAATTGGGAGGACGTTATGAAAAAGAAATTTATACTTGAAGGATTAGACTGTGCAAATTGTGCCACAAAAATTGAAAGTGATATAAGCAAGCTTGATGGGGTAGAGTGTGCTTCAATTAATTTAATGACAACTAAGTTAATAATAGAAGCACAAGATGAGAAAATGCAAGCAATAATAGAAACTGCTAAAAAAATTGTCAATAAATACGAACCTGATGTAAAATTTAAAATGGCGTAAGAGGGTATGATGAAAAAATTGATATATAGATTAATAATAAGCGCTTTATTTTTCATATCCGGCTTTGTTGTAGAAAAAGAATTATTAAAACTTTTATTATTTTTAATAAGCTTTGTTTTAGCGGGTGGAGATGTTGTAAAAAGGGCAGTTCGTAATATTTTTAGAGGAAATGTTTTTGACGAGAACTTTTTAATGGCTATAGCATCAATTGGTGCATTTCTTATAAATGAAGCACCGGAAGGTGTAGCTGTTATGTTGTTTTACCAGGTAGGAGAAGCGTTCCAAAGTTATGCTGTTGGTCAATCAAGAAAATCTATCACAAGTCTAATGAACATTCGACCTGATTATGCAAATGTAATGGTTGGTGATGTATTAATTAAGAAAGATCCTGATGATGTGAAAATTGGAGATATAATTGTTATTAAACCAGGAGAAAGAGTGCCCCTTGACGGAAAAGTTATTGAAGGTACATCTATGTTAGACACATCAGCACTAACAGGTGAATCAGTTCCAAGAGATATAAGCTTGGGAAGTGAAATTTTAAGCGGATGTATCAATATCAATGGCTTAATATCTGCGGAAGTAACTAAGGAGTTCGAAGAATCAACTGTTAGTAAAATTCTCGATTTAGTAGAAAATGCCAGCAGTAAAAAATCTAAATCAGAAAAATTTATTACAAGATTTGCAAAATATTATACTCCTGTTGTAGTTATAATTGCTGTAATACTTGCAATTGTCCCGCCTTTGATTATTGAGGGAGAGATATTTAGCGATTGGATTTATAGAAGCTTAGCTTTTTTGGTTGTTTCATGTCCTTGTGCATTAGTTATTTCTGTACCATTAAGTTTTTTTGGAGGGATTGGAGGTGCTTCTAAAAAAGGTATTTTAGTAAAAGGAAGCAATTATTTAGAGATTTTAGCACAAACAGATACCATTGTATTTGACAAAACAGGAACCTTAACAAAGGGTGTGTTTAATGTTCAAGAAGTAAACCCCGAAGGAATAAGTAAAGATGAACTTTTAAAATATGCTGCGTATGCAGAAAACTATTCAAACCATCCAATTTCATTGTCATTAAAACGTGCTTATAATAAAGAAATAGAAATTGCTTTAATAAAAGACGTAGAAGAGATACCAGGTCATGGCGTTTCAGCAGTAATTGAAGACAAAAAAGTTATTGCTGGAAATGAAAAGTTAATGATTAGAGAAAATATAAAATTCTTAAAAAGTGAATTAAACGGAACAGTTGTACATGTGTCTATTGACGGTATTTATTCAGGATATATATTAATAGCAGATGAAGTTAAGGAAGACTCTTTCGATGCAATAAGAAAGTTAAAGGAATTGAAAATAAAAGAAACAGTTATGCTAACAGGAGACAATAATCAAGCTGGTGAAAAAATTGCTAAGCAATTAAATATAGATAAAGTATACACTCAACTGTTGCCTGCAGATAAGGTGGAAAAAATTGAAGAGATAATAACAAGTAGAAGCAGTAAAGGCAAAATTGCATTTGTGGGTGATGGCATTAACGATGCTCCGGTATTGGCAAGAGCTGATATAGGAATAGCCATGGGAGGTTTAGGTTCAGATGCAGCTATAGAAGCTGCTGATATAGTCATAATGACAGATGAACCATCTAAAATTGTTACAGCTATTAATATTTCAAAAAGAACATTAATGATTGCATCTCAAAATATTATATTTGCAATAGGTATTAAAGCCTTGATATTATTATTAAGTGCAATTGGTTATGCATCCATGTGGGCAGCGGTATTTGCTGATGTAGGTGTTACATTTATTGCAGTATTAAATTCATTTAGAGCATTAAATGTGAAAGATATATAATTTGGGAACGTTATAAAAGTTGTTTGAACAATTATGTATTTATTGATATAATACTATTGATTATAAAAGATTATTCTATAAATATTAACTATTGTGGAGGAAATATGGCGTTTAAGAACTTTAATGAGTTAATAGTAAAGGTGCAAAATAGTGATACTAAGAAAAGAGTTGCTGTAGCTGCAGCACATGACGAACATACTTTAGAAGCAGTATTTAGAGCAGCAAATGATAATTTGGTAGAACCAGTTTTAATAGGTGACAAGGTTAAAATAGCGGAAATATTAAAAAACCTTTCAGTAAATTTTGATGAGAGCAAAATAATCCATACTGCAGATGATACTGAAGCAGCAGAAAAAACTGTTGAATTAATTAATTCAGGTAAAGCTGATTTTATTATGAAAGGAAAACTTCAAACTGCTGATTTGTTAAAGGCTGTTGTAAATAAAGAAAAAGGATTAAGAACTGGAAAAGTAATGTCTCATGTGGCTATTTTAGAAATTCCTGCCTATCATAAGCTTATAGCTGTTACTGACGGTGGAATGATGATGTATCCAAACGTTGAAGAGAAAAAACAAATTATTGAAAATGCTGTTGATGTATTTTTAGCTATGGGATATGAGTGTCCAAATGTTGCAGTATTAACAGCTGTAGAAACTGTTAATCCTAAAATGCCTGAGGCAGTAGATGCAGATGAGCTCAAAAAAATGAATATAAATGGTGAAATTAAAAACTGTATAGTTGAGGGACCAATATCTGTTGATTTAACATTTAATAAAGAATCAGCTAAAATAAAAGGATATGAAAGCCCTGTAACAGGTGAAGCTGATATATTAATTGCTCCAAACATTACAACAGGCAACATTATGAGTAAGGCATTATTAGAGTTTGCCAACGGTACAATGGCAGGAATGATTGTTGGAGCGAAGGTGCCAATAGTGTTAACATCAAGAGGAGCTACATCAGAAGAAAAATATTTATCTTTAGTTTTATCAGCATCAGCCGTTAAATAATATAATATTTAATTTCATAAATAATAACCTTCTAAATATAAATTATAGTAACAGATAATTTGCTATTGTTTATATTGGGGGGATTCTTGTGAAAGAAGCATATGAAAAGATAAGAGAGACAGTTCAAAGTTTACAAGATAAATATAATTTTAGAGGACCTCTTCATTTTACAGATTTTTCAAACTTAAAATCTATTATTAGTATTGGTTATCTTTGTAGTAGAGCATTATGTTATGCTAATAATATTGAGTTCGAAGATGTTTTAGATGAAGAAAAAAACAATAATATTTCTAATAAAATTAAAGGTTGTACACGGTTTTATTTTGTTGAGAAAAATAATTTTCAAATTATTAATCAACTTAATAAACCCGTGTATCTTTTGTTTAATGAAGATATAATTTTTAATGATTTAGCGATTTATTCCAATGGAGATGCAGATTTAACAAACACCGAATTTGCTATGGATTATGATTTTTTTACAAATAAAATAAATTGGGAATCAGTATTTGACAAAAGAGAGGAAGCGTTAAGTGAATTACTTATTGATGAACCTGTTCAAATAAGCAATCTTAAAAATATAATTTTTAGATGTAATGCTGATTATAAAATGGCATGCAATTTATTTGGCAGGAATAAATTATATTCAGTAGAGCCACATATGTTTTATCATAATAAAAATTACATAAAAGATTACAATATTGTTTATGATAATATAATTCATAATGATGTGTTTATTTTACATTTTAGTTCAAATATGCCTGTGAAAAACGATTTAAATCATGAATATAGATTATATGATTTTAATAATAATTTGATAAAAATTGCAAAAGTAAATTTTTATGAAACCAACAGTACAAATTTTAATGTTGAAGTAAGTAACTTACCTGATTTTCCGGTGAAATTCAAATTTTGGTTTTATGGTGTATTGAGTATAGAGGAAATTATTGGATGAAAGAAAGGTTGTTGAACTTTTCAACAACCTATCACTTTAATTACTTGTTTTTAGCATGCCCATTACAATTTTTTCGCTAGTAATGGGTAAATTTCTGATATTAACATTTGTTGCATTAAAGACAGCATTAGCAATAGCAGGAGCAGGTGTGTTGATTACTAATTCACCTATTGATTTTGCTCCAAATGGGCCTGTAGGCTCATAACTGGATTCAAAATCAATTCTTATATTTCCTACATCCAACCTTGAAGGTATTTTGTATTGCATAAATGAATCATTTATCATTCGACCATTTTTGTCATATATTATATCTTCGTACATTGTCATACCAATGCCTTGGACGATTCCGCCTTCTGCTTGAACCCTTGCAAGGTTAGGATTTATAACAGTTCCACAATCTATAACTCCAACATAATCTATTAAATCTATTTTACCTGTTAATTTATCAACCTCAATCTCTACTAAACCTGCCATAAAAGGAGGCGGAGAAGTAGGAGAATAATGAGATTCACTTGCAGATAAATAATTATTTGATCCTACAAAGTTATAGTTTGCTAATTCTACAAGGGAAATGCCCTCATTATTATTATTATTATTAATGTTGTAAACTGTTTTTCCGTCGAAGTCTACCTCATCAATAGTACAGCCTAACTTTTTAGCTCCTACATCCATTATTTTTTTTCTTAAGGATTCACAGGCTTTAACTACTGCCATTCCTGTTATATATGTTGTACTTGAAGCATAAGACCCTGTATCATAAGGTGATAGGTCTGTATCAACACCATGAACAACAATATTGTCATATTCACAGTCCATACAATCAGCCGCCATTTGAGCAAGTATTGTGTCGCAGCCAGTACCCATATCAGTTGCACCTATCATTAGTGTATAAAAACCATCATCGTTCAATCTTATTTCAGCAGCTCCAACGTCTATAAAGGATATTCCTGAGCCCTGCATAGCTACAGCACATCCTACAGAACGAACTTTGTTATTTCCCATATCTTTATAGGGATATTTTTCATCCCATTTTATCATTTCCTTTGCTTTAACTAAACATTTATCTAAAGTACAACTTTTTAAAACCTCATTATAGTAGGTAGGCATTGTTTTCCCGATACTACTACTTGTAAGCATGTTATTCTTTCTTAAAATTGTAGGATCCATGTTTAGCTTGGATGCTAATTGATTTACAGCGGATTCTAAAGCAAAAAATCCTTGAGTAGCGCCATATCCTCTATATGCACCGGCGCCCATGGTGTTTGAATAAACAACATCAAAATCAAATCTATAAGCATTGGCATTATATATTGTCATTGCCTTATGACCTGATAATCCAACAGTTGTTGGTCCGTGGTCACCGTATGCACCTGCATTCCATAATGAATACATGTGTATAGCTTTAATAATTCCATTTTCATCAGCACCAAGTCGTATTTTAATTTCTGATTCGTGACGAGGACTGCCATTGGTGAAACTTTCTTTTCGAGAGTAAATCATTTTTGCAGGCTTTTTCGTTATCCAGGTTACAATGGCAGGGAATATTTCACTTACTACTGATTGTTTCGCTCCAAAACCACCACCAATTCTTGGCTTTATAACACGTATTTGTGATTTTGGAATTTGAAGTGCATTAGAAAGTATGCGTCTAACATGAAACGGTATTTGTGTTGAGCTTATTACATGCAACCTACCATAAGTATCTATACTTGTATAAGTTCTGAACGTTTCCATCATTGTTTGATTGTTAGCCTTTGTATGGTATGTTTCTTCAATTATATGAGCACATTTGCTTAATTCATCTTCAACATCACCAATACACATGCTTTCAGTTGAGCAAAGATTTCTTTTGTTATCAGTCCCCACATCAACCAAGCTCATAAAATCTTCTTCAGGGTGGACTATAATTTCATTGTCTTTCGCTTTTCTATAGTCAAGAAGAGGTTCAAGAACTTGATATTTTACTTTGATTAATGACAGTGCTTTATCTACTGATTTCTCATCGATTCCTGCAATTATAGCAACCGGGTCTCCAACGCATCTTAATCTTTTGTCAAGAATTAATCTATCATAAGGGCTTGGCTCGGGATATGATTGTCCTGCAGTTGTAAATCTTGATTTTGGAACATCTTTATATGTTAAAATACATTCTATACCAGTAATATTTTTTGCTTTTTCTGTATCTATTTCCTCTATTAGTGCATGAGCATGAGGACTCCTCAAAAGCTTTACTACTAAGCTGTTACCCTGAGTAACATCATCAGTGTATACAGGTTTTCCTGTTACCAATGACATTGCATCTTTTTTTCTTACTGCTTTATTTACTGACTTCATGCCGTTGCTCCTTTCTTTTTATCTAAGTATTTTTTTATAGCTCGTAATTGACCCATGTATCCGGTGCAACGGCACAGATTTCCTACAAGGTAATTTTTTATATCATCCTCTGTAGGATCAATTAATTCATTTTTCATGGCTATAACATTCATTATAAATCCCGGACTGCAAAAACCACACTGTTCAGCACCTTCATCTGCCAAAAATCCGCCAAAATCTTTTGCCTCTTCTTGAATTCCTTCAATTGTGGTAACTTTAAGTCCATTAGCCCTCACAGCTAAAGTTGAACATGATAATATGGGTTTTCCATCTATCCATACTGTACAAAGTCCACAGTTTGAAGTTTCACATCCGCGCTTTACACTTAAGCACCCTTTTGTTCTTAAGTAATCAATTAGTACTGTATCAGGTGATATGTCATCTATAAACTCTCTATTATTAATCCATAATTTAATTTGCATAATATCCTCCATTTATAATTTCATCAATACTTCTTTTTATAAGAACATCTGCAAGTATTCGTCTATACTCTTTACTACCTCTAATGTTTGTCCCAAATGACATATTATTTATAATTTCAAAAACAGCTTTGTCAATATCAGCTTTACTGAAATTTTCACTTAAGCAAAATGAAGCTAATTTACTTTTCATAGGTCTTGCTCCAATAACCACAAACCACTCATTTTCTTTTTTAGCAACAGCACAATTAAGAACAGGTAAATCAGTTGCACTCATTCTGTGGCTTTTATATGCAATTTTCCTACCGTCTTTATTAATAATAATTTTTACTAAAATATCATTATTCAAAGGCATGTCTACATATTCGCTTATAGGGATAATACCACCTTTATACAATTCAACATAGCAATCTAAAGATAAAAGGGCTGTTAATATGTCTGAAAAGCCAAAACGAGAATAAATACTTCCTCCAATTGTAGCAAGATTTCTCATTTGTACTCCAACTATATGTTTCGTAATTTTATAAAAAACGGAATCAAAGGATTTATTAAGGCTTTCATGTGTTTCCAAATCTCTTAATGTACACATACATCCAATTTTAAAGCTATCTTTATCTTCTTCTATTGTATTTAGACCTAAAGAAGATAAATCAATAGCATTTTGAATCCTCTTTCTTCCCATTCTAAGCCAAAGCATTCCGCCAATTATAACATTCCGCTTACTTTTATTTAATTCATAAGCTTGTTCTAAGCTTTCGGCAACAATATATTTATCTATAGTAAACATATTAAACCCCTTTCAATATTAATATTATAATCAAGTATTTAGTTTATTTTACAACAAAAATAATCAACAATCAATAGAAATATACGGATATTGTTCGCGATAGTACGAATAAATCAAAAAAGATAACCCATAGGGTTATCTTTTAAGATGATTAGTGTATAGAATTTCTATCAACTGTATTATTCATGGATAATGTATTGTTTAATCCTTTTTTGTTGGACATATTCATAACTAATGGTGTAACTGCAACTGCTGCAGCAGCTAAACCTACTCCAACCCAAACTTTGTTCATCATTTTCAAATTAATCACCTCGTATATATTTTTTGCATACTGAATTTTAATATCCTTAAAAAAATTTTCCAAAAAAAACGAGGTTAGATTAAATTTCCAAAATTATCAATTTAAAAAATCAGATGCCTTCATAAAAGCAGTTTTCGCTTCAGAAACCATATTGTTTATAATAGTTTCACAGCTATCTAATGATTTTATAACAGATAAACTCTGTCCTGCTTGAACTGCACCCCATTCGACATCTCCATCAATAGGTGCTTTTTTACTTGTATCTGCAATTAAATTGTGTAATTGCTCATATGTAGCATTTTCTTTTTCTAATTCTATATATTTTTCTGTCATTTTATTTTTTAAGCTCCTAACTGCATGACCACGAAGATATCCTGTTATTTCAGTATCAATATCACCTGCTTCAACAATAGCGTTTTTAGCATTTATGTGTGCAGTACATTCTTCAGAAGCATAAAATCTCGTCCCTGCTTGAATACCGGATGCACCCATTATAAGAGATGCTGCTAATCCTCTTCCATCACTAAAGCCACCTGCCGCAATTACAGGAATGTTAATTTCAGGTATTACCTGAGTCATTAATGCTAAAGTTGTAAGTTTTCCTATATGTCCTCCTGCTTCCATACCTTCAATAATAAGAGCATCAGCTCCTTTTTCTTCAACGCGTTTAGCTAATTTTAAGTTGGGTACAACAGGAATTGCAATTATGTTTGCTTCTTTAAATTTTTCAAAGTATGGTACAGGATTGCCTGCTCCTAATGTTACAAATGAAACTTTTTCGTTGCATATAACATCAATTTTTTCATCTTTATTTTTGTCCATGAGTACTATATTTACTCCAAATGGTTTATCTGTTAATGATCGGGCTAAATCAATTTGTTCTTTTACCCAAGACAAATCCCTTCCTCCAGTAGCAATAACACCTGCACCTCCTGCGTTTGAAACTGCTGCAGCTAACTTTGCATCTGATACCCAAGCCATTGCTCCTTGTATGATAGGATATTTTATTTTCAATAATTCTGTTAATTTTGTCTTCATACTTCCTCCATCATTTAATTTGATGATTTATATATTACCCATAATATGTAGTTTAACACAAATAAAGCTAAAGATATAACTAAATTTCTGTTTTAAGCCTACTCAACTGGGTATGTAGAAAATAAAGATTTGTATAAAGGAGGATTTATTATGTCAGTAAAGTGGAACGGAGCAAATTTACTAAAAACGATAGCAGAAAATGAGGCAGGAGCAACAAAATTTTATAGAGCAATAGCTGAAGAGGCAAGAATTGGAGAACAATTTTTTGAACAGTTGGCACAGGACGAAGAAAGGCACGAAAAGATTTACAATGCATTGTTAAAGAGATTTGAAAAGAACATTGAAATTGAACTTGAAGAAAGTGACGCTAAGTACATGGATTTATTAATTGAATCTAATAATCCTTTTGATGATGAATTGATCGAAAAAGCAAAAAAGATATGGGATAAGAGACAGATATTTGAAATTGCTGAGCAAGCAGAAAGGGATGCCGTTTTATTTGTTACGGAATTACAGCGATTATATCCGGACATGGCTACAGAAGAGATGGCAATTATATTAAAAGAAGAAAAATCACATTTAAAAAAAGTACTTGAAAGAAAAAGAGAAAGTCAACCGATGTTTGGAAGAGGAATGTAATTTAATAAAATATCCTGAGCAGCGCTCAGGATATTTTTATTCTTTATTTTTGTCCTTATTTGTTTTTTTTCTTCTGTTTACACATTCGTTTAGCAAATATTCAATTTGACTGTTAATTGAACGAAAATCATCTTCTGCCCAGGCTGCAAGCTCTTCCCAAAGAGTTGGAGATAATCTGAGAAGCAATTGCTTTTTTTCTTTATCTTTTTTTTCCAAAACAATAACCCTAGTATAAAGATCCTGAATTTACAATTGGTTGAGCATCCTTATTTCCACAGAGTACAACTAATAAATTGCTAACCATTGCTGCTTTACGTTCTTCATCAAGTTGAACAATTTCATTTTCGCTAAGTTGTTGAAGCGCCATTTCAACCATACCAACAGCGCCTTCTACAATCATTTGTCTTGCGTCAATAATAGCTGATGCTTGTTGCCTTTGAAGCATTGCTGCAGCTATTTCAGGTGCATATGAAAGATGAGTAATTCTTGCTTCCATTACTTCCAAGCCTGCTATTTCAACATTTGATTGGATTTCTTCCTGAAGTTTTTTAGAAATTTCCTGACTACTTCCTCTTAGAGTTTTTTCATTGTCATCACCAAAAGTATCATATGGATATAGTCTTACTATATTTCTTAGAGCAGAATCACATTGTATAGATAAAAACTCAGTATAGTTATCTACATTAAAAACAGCTTTTGCAGTGTTAACTACTTTCCATACAACAACAATACCGATGATAATAGGATTGCCTAATGCATCATTTATTTTTTGTTTGTCATTATTTAAAGTCATTGCTTTTAATGATATTTTTTTGTTTGGAATATGAACATTTACATCCTTTGTATTCTTATCAATAGTAACATTTTCAGTAGATAAAGAGCCTGATGTTGCTCTTCTTGAATTACTATTATTTACTGCAGAAACAAATGGATTAACAAAATAAAAACCCTCACCTTTTAAAGTACCATAATACTTACCAAAAAGAGTAAGAACAAGAGCTTCGTTAGGTTTTAATATTTTAAGACCACCAAAAATTATAGGACCTACCAAAAATGCATACAAGCCACTTATTATTAAAAAAGTGATACCAATAAATATTGACTTATCAGGTCTGTTTAAATATATAATACTAAACACAAATAAAGCAATTGCAGCTATCATAAGTATTATATTTACTATTAGTACAATCATTCCATTTTCTGATTTTGGAGTTATTTCTTCGTTGTGAAGAATTTGTTTGTTTAAATCTGTCATATGCCCACCTCTTTTTTAAATGTGATATTATTTTGATATCATATTTATATTATATTTATATTGATTTTAATTGTCAATTATATTATATTTTTATTGACAAAATTTATTTATACATGTATACTATATTTAGACATTTAGACAAATATCTAAATGTTAGTGGGAGGTATGTTATGAGTTTTCAAGATAGCTTTAAAGCATTATCGGATCCAACGAGACGTCAAATTATAGAAATTTTAAGAAATGGAAAGTTAACAGCAGGTGAAATCGTAGATAAATTTCAGATGACAGGTGCATCTATTTCACACCATTTATCTATATTAAAAAATGCGGGTTTAGTTATGGATGATAAACAAGGAAAATATATTTATTATGAGTTGAATTTATCAGTTGTAGAAGAAATTTTGTCATGGCTTGTTTCATTAAAGGAGGAAAAATAATATGAAAATATTTAATCGTGATAATATAAAATTATGGGTAATATTTGCTGTGTCATTGGTTATAGCTATTATATCGTACAATTATTTGCCTGAAATGATACCTATTCATTTTGATGCAGCCGGAAATGTAGATAATTATGCAGATAGAATTTACATTATGTTAACACCGGCTATAAACTTAGGAATGATTATATTAGCTGAAGTTGCAAAAAAGGTAGATCCTAAAAAAGAAGCATATGATAAATTTAACAAGCAATATTATTTGATATTCTTTTTAGTTTCATTGTTAATGCTTGCAATTGAATTGTATACCATTGCATACACTAAGTACGAAGAAATATTTAATATAAGTATTATAATGCCATTTGCCGTGGGGTTTTTATTTGCAGTGTTAGGTAATATTATGCCTAAATTTAAACAGAATTTCTATGCGGGTATTCGTACAAGTTGGACACTATCTGATAGTGATGTTTGGTATAAAACTCACCGTTTAGGAGGAAAGGTTTGGTTTGTAGGAGGGATACTCATGATGATTTCTGCTATTCTTCCAACACCTATTAAGTTGGTATTGTTTTTTACAGTAGTAGCAGCTATTACAATAATACCTATTGTATATTCGTATATAGTTTATAGAAATAAATTTTTACATTAAAAGTTGAAACCTTTTAATTAATTATAATAGCACAAATAATTATAATAGCACAAAAAGCACCTAAAGTAATTGTAAGTACTTTAGGTGCTTTTTATATCAGTTGGTTGTTTCTGTTTCAGTTTCTACATTTATGTTTTTATAACATAAATACCAAAATGGGCAATTATAACCTAATTCAGCAGCTGTATTAACCCTGTTTATAAGTTCGTCGTATGTATTAATTGGAGGTACTAATACTGGGTCACCTACCTGCCATGCAGCAGGAGTATAATAATTATATTTTTCGGTTGTTTGCATTGCATCTATAATTCTTAATAATTCTGTAGCATTTCTTCCGTTTGTGTGAGGCATTGTTACTATTCCTGCAATTTTTCCTGTGGGGTTTATTATAAAAGCATCTCGTACAGATTCTTCATATGTTCTATCTGGATTAACCATCCTGTAAAGGTTTGAAATCTCTTTATCATTGTCTGATATAATAGGGAATGGAACAGTTATTCCTGTTTTGTTGTAAATATCATATACCCAGGCTAAATTTGCAAAATTGTTGTCTGTAGTCAATGCAATTATTTGTACATTTCTTTTTAGATATTCTGGGAAATAATATGAGCCCATAATAACTTCTGAAGTTGATACTGGAGAAAAAGCTGCAGGATGACTAAATAATACAACCCATGACCCTCTGTAATCTGATAAATTAATATAACCGTGAGTGGATAAAGCTCTGAAATCAGGTGCCAATCTTCCAACTGTCACGTTATTTGTACCGTCTTGATTTGTTATGTTCGTAGACATACTATCACCTTATATTAGTATTTTGTTAGTAGTATATGTTATAACATATAAATTGATATAAATAGATCATGATAATTATTATTTCATTTTTTGCAAATATTTGATAATATATATTAAAGAATAAATGAATGGAGAAATGCTTTGAAAACAAGTGAAAAAATATATAGAGAAAATTCTTATTTAACTACTATGGATGCAGAAGTTGCGAGCTGCATAAAAAAGGACGATTATTATGAAATAATATTGGATAAAACTATTTTCTATCCACATATGTCCGGTGGGCAGCCAAAGGATGAAGGTACAATAAATGGTATTGAGGTGTTTGATGTACAAGAAAATGGAGATGAAATAATACACATGGTTAGGGAACCAATTAGTGGAACAGTTTCACTTTCTATAAATTTCAACATTAGATTTGATTATATGCAGCAACACTCAGGTCAACATATACTCTCATATGCCTTTGCTGAGCTTTTTAATGGCCAAACAATAGGATTTCATTTAAGTGACAGCTATACAACTATTGATATTGACAAAGTTTTAACTGAAGATATGATAGAGAAGGTTGAAATACTCAGTAATAGAGTAATATATGAAAATAAGCGCATGATTGCTGATACATGCACTTATGAAAATATACATAATATGAAATTAAGAAAAGCGCCTCCGAAAATAGACAACTTAAGAATAATAACCATTGAAGATTATGATGCAGTTGCTTGTGGAGGCACGCATGTTAAATATACAGGTGAAGTAGGTGTTATAAAGGTAACAAAAACAGAAAAATATAAATCCGGAACGAGGGTTGAATTTTTATGCGGCAAAAGAGCGTTTAATGATTACATGGCAAAGCATAATGATTTAATTAAATTGTCGAACCTATTTACATGTAGAACTGACATGCTTTTAGATAATATTGATAAATTGTTAATAGAAAACAAAACAATTAAAAAAGATTACAATTTGTTAAACAACCAATTAAATGATTATAAAGCAAAAGAATTAAAAGATGATGCTATAATAAAAGATAATGTTAAATTTATTTTTTATAAATTAAATGATGATATAAAAGATTTAAGATATATTTGTTCTAAAATAACAGAAGATGAAAATTATGTAGTTCTATTGGTTTCAGAAAAGGATAACATTTGTAGCTTAGTAATAGGTCAATCAAAAAATTTAAGCCTTGATTTAAAAGAATTATTTGAAAAATGCAAAAATATAATTAATGCAAAAGGTGGCGGAAATAACTTTCAATTACAAGGTCAAGGAACTAATTTAAAAGGTGATGAATGCCTAAAGTTTGCTAAAATGATATTATTAAGCAACCAGTAATTATAGATTGGGGACGCTTTTGCCGTCCCCTTGGTAGCTATTCTAATACAATGTGGTCAATTTTTTTGAATTCTTGATTATTCACTTTATTTTTTGAGCTTGGTATTGATAATTCTCTTGCAATCTCTGCCTTCATTTGATCTTATGCAATTTTAGCTTCCCGAGATGGTATTACTCTTTTTTTATTTTCTAACATATTTATCACTTCCTTATTATTTATTATTAAAAAAATTTATATATTTAATCCAAAAAAATAACTTAAGAATAAATTAATATAGTAATGCGATAATATTAAATACTGCGTGAATTTAGAGCTTATGATATAATTATAAAAATAACAACAGACTGGATGTGAGACATTGAAAAAATTATTACCTTTTATGAAAAAGTATATGTTTTATGCAATATTATGCCCAATTTTAATGATTTTAGAAGTTGTTGCAGATATTGCAATCCCATATTTAATGTCAAGGATAGTAGATGTGGGTATTGTAAACAATGATATAAGCTACATAGTAAAGATAGGCTTAATAATGATAGTTGCTGCTATATTGGGAATTATTTTTGGTGTTATCAGCTCTCATTATGGAGCTAAGGCAGGTTTTGGATTTGCTGCTGAAGTAAGAAAGGAGCTTTTTAAAAAAGTACAAAGTTTTTCTTTTGCAAACTTAGATAAGTTTTCTGTATCCTCGCTTATAACAAGATTAACAAATGATTGCAACACTTTAGGTCAGGTAACAATGATGAGTTTAAGAATGGCGGTTAGAGCGCCTTTTCTAATGTTATTTGCAATAATAATGGCTTTTAGAATTAACGCTTCATTAGCTAAGGTTTTTATGGTAGCTATACCTGTCACAGTAGTATTGCTTACAATTATTTTATCTAAAGCAAGACCATTATTTATTGAAATACAAAACCGCGTAGATAAAGTTAATGGAATTATTCAAGAAAATTTAATAGGCATTAGGGTAGTGAAATCATTTAACAGGCAGAAGTTTGAAGAAGAAAAGTTTAAAGGAAGAAATGACGCACTAAGGGATACAGCTTTAAAGGCTGTTTCAGTAATCATATTTTTTATGCCTGTTTTAACAGTAATAATATATTCCACTATAATTTCAGTGTTATGGTTTGGAGGAAAACAAATAGTTGTTGGTAATATGGGAAGTGGTGATTTAATATCATTCATAACATATATTACACAGGTTTTAATGGCACTGATGATGATGTCATTTTTCTTCATGCAATTATTAAGAGGTGCAGCTTCAGTAAACAGAATTGTGGAAGTACTTAACACAAATTCAGAAATTAAAGAATCAAAAAATCCTATTTCGGTAATTTCGGATGGCTCCATAAGCTTTGATAATGTGAGCTTTAAATATCCAAACAGTGCTGAGAATATATTAAGAAACATTAACTTTCACATAAATTCGGGTGAAGTAATTGGAATAATAGGTTCGACAGGTTCATCAAAATCTACATTGGTTCAGTTAATTCCAAGGCTTTATGATGTAACGG
>JAEZGU010000325.1 GCA_023416855.1 Bacillota bacterium | reverse complement strand
ATCTTCTGTAGGTCATCCTCAATCTGATTGACCAGTATAGCTTTTGATTCTTTTAATGGCAGACCATAATGTTCATCATAATTCAATCTATACCACCATTCAGTATCCTTATCTTCCTTTTCACTCTTATGAAAAAGAAAAGTGTACTCATTACTTAGTGTTGTTTTAGCATCTAGCAAGTTAAACAACAATTTTGATGATTCTTTTGATAGGATTTGATAAAAAATAGGATTCTCCTCACAAAGAAAATCTCTTTCACGAAGTAATTTAGGAACAAAGTATGGAATGTGTTTATCAAAATACTGATAAATGGAATAATGATATCGTATGTTATCCGAAATCATTTCTAACACCTCTTGATCGTTTGATAAATCAAATGATTGATGATTACCACAGAAAGCGCATACTTTATTCGTCAAAACTCTATTTCTATTTAGATAATTTACTATATAATCACTTTTAAAGCATTTTGCACATATATTCATAACGAATCTCCTCGTTGATTACTTTCATCTTAAAAATTTAAATGTTTATAAAACTACATGTTTATTGATTAAACAGTAAATTATCCCTTACAAGACTAATAATCCTTATCCACATATCGTGATCTAAAATAATGAATGAAACACCGAACCTGAATAAAACCGATTGTACAGAATTTATAACATCGGCTGATACTCTATTTGGAATGGAAATTCCTATTATATCAAACCTTTCATCCCCTTGGGTTATTTTATATAGTGTATAATAAACTTGGGTATATAGTTCTCTGATTTTATCATTAGTCCTTCCTAAACCTCTAGGAGGGTTACTATTCGCTTTACTTTTAAAATGAATTCCTATATGTACTCTTTGACCATTTAATCTATCAGTGTATATAATATCAGCAATTTCGTTTCCATGATGTATCCCATCAAATTCTTGTTGAATAGGGATACCAAATGCCCTTAATAGGCAAACTTGTCCATTCTCTAGCTGTCTAGCTGTTAAATTTGCCCTTATACAGCGTTCACAATCTGTTCTTCTCGGATGCCAGTTATTAATATCGCATTTTTCTTTTGCTTGACCAAGGATTCTAATAAGCCTGCCTGTTTGTATAGGATGATGTAAATGAAATCTTCCTATGTTTCTCCACATTTCAAGCTCATCGAGATTAACCCTTTGAGCGTTCGGATTTTGCTGATTGGCAAGTAAACATGCCTCTGTTCCAACAATAACAAATAGCCCAGGGTTTACTATAGCTGGATGAAGGTGACTCATATATTCTTCTATTGCATTTAGCAATTCAATACTAGGATATATAAATAAGTGCGAAAGAGGGTCTATAGTTGGACAAATTTCACCGCAGTCACAGGAATAATTATCAAAATCTATTACATTATTACATGAAGGACAACTAAATATAACAATATCTCTTTCATAAATGACTTCAATGTCTGCATTACAGCTTGGACATTTATAATTTCTTGTACCACACTGTGGACATTCATATGTTGCAGTGACTGTCATGCCTAATCTACTCTTTAATTCAACGAAGGAAATAATATCTTCTCTACTAACATTGAATCTACGCTCTTGTAGCCTTGATGCTACTATTAGGTAACGTATTAAAGCATCAAAAATATTCCTTGACTTTCCAGTTAGAGAGGTGTTACCTATAACAACTCTGGTATTTGAATAGTACCCAGTGAATTCATGTAAATTTTGTGCCGCTGCTCTTTCCAGTTCTGTATTAAGGTTTGTTATTATACCAAGGGCTAGCCTTAATAACTCGTCTCTATTTAAATGGGCTGGTGTCCAAATTCTCCCGTATCGGCGAGTTATCCCTATTCCAGCTCTTAGAATACCTGGATGCTGATTATAAAATCCAGCTCTTTGCTCTCTATCCTGTCTACCACACATTTCTTGAAATACTCTTCTATTTTGTAAATCAGTATCATAAAAAGTGATTGTTCTTACGTCAATATCTTCATCCCTGCCTCCATAAACATGAGAAAAAGTTGCGTTTCTTACCTGTCCACCTTCAGCAATTCTTTGTAACATAGCTTGAGATAAATCAGGTAAACTAGCTCTTAATCTGAATTGCATATTTAAATAGCTAAGAATTGGAGTTATTGCAGAAAAATCCGAACATGAAATTATTGCAAACTGCCTTTCTCTTTCAGGAAACCACACTAATGCATTTTCTAAACTATATACATTTTGCACTGCTCCATAATTTTGATTTTCCGGGTCTGATTCAGTTATTTCTATACGTTTTTCATAACCTAAAATTATTTCAAAAACAGGAGACACATTTCTAACTTGGATTAATTCCCTTCTAACATAAACTGCTCTTATGGCACGCTCATTAGGTAAAATTAAAGCATCATTTCGCAAATTACCTCTTAATCGCAAAGAGATTCTTTCCATTTCATCAAAATCAATAGGATTTGAAATAGACACAACATACATCGTTGGAGAAGCTTTAAGAGGAAAATTATCTGCCTCTGCACGTACTAAATTTAATAGTCGTCCACCGACGTCATTTATATAGCGAAGTAAGGCTGCTTTAGAGAATTCTAAAAGCCTCGTTTCTAGTGAAGTACCTGCCTGTATCCTAAAATAATTCCTTAAATCCTCAATATTTGCATTTATTAAAAGACTTCTAACCAATTGGCCCTTTGGCAAATTTTGCATAGTATTCCCCCTTGTTTTGAGAGATCTATTCAATTCCTACATTTCTATTGTTCAGTGGAGTTTTCTTAATCAATTGAAGATGATCTTTTAAAGAAAATTATACCACTTATGTATATTCATTTCCATGAATTTCATAAATTCTACTTATATCTATAAATTTCGATTTTTTCTTTCATGTAAAAAAGTTGCTGCTCAATAAAGATAGCGGCTTCTTTACTCACTATCCATTCAGCAGTCTTTCATATCAGCAATTAATTCACCGGATATAAAGCCGAAAGATTTCCGTATATCCGGGTATCTGCATGAAAAGATAGGGTATTTCCATCTCCAAAGCTGCGAAAAGATACAACAGAAAATACTAAATGCCTATGTATTGGTTTTGATGGAAAATTATAAACCAGTGTTATAGACTGTATATTAAAAACAGGTGCCTGACAGAACCTGTTTTTAGTCTTCAATACTATGTGTTTCATGCTATCACAGTTATGCATAAAAACAAATCAATGAGAAACTACTATCATAAGAAAAGGGACACTATATTTTGTCAGTGTCCCTAATCACTTGATCTATTTCTTTGTGTTCCCACATACTACCTCAACAGCCACAGAAACATTAATATAATTTTTTTATCTCCTTATTGTGAGATTTTTTACCGTTTTCGGTGAACACCATATGTCTCGCAAAGTGCTTAAATTTAAGGATTTCTACGTATATGCTCTTTGTATCAATACTACCGTCTCCACATGGTCGGAGTTCCACCAACTGATGTCATACGAACAATTTGACATTTTACGTTAAAGGAAACAAGTCAACCACTTTTTTAACGTTTCGAGGTATGTGGAAATATTTCAACGACTTTACTGTTCATGGGAACATATCAATATTATTTACCTGGACATGTCGGTCAGCATTGACTGTCAGATTGCTACTGTTGTTAAACAAGTAATATATTAAACGTCATTTTAAAACATATAATTCAAATTAAAATAAAATAAAAATAACTCTATTCTATCTGTGCTTACGCCTAGTTTCTTTGCGATATTATCTACGCCACTAATGTAATCAATAAAATGAGTTGCTTTTTCATGTTTTAAATCCGCTAGGTGCTGGAATTCTATAAATTGTGTATGTTTTAGGGACTTTTCTATTTGGGCATCAAATATCAATGTTGAAATGCCCTCTATCTTTGTTTGAAAAAAATACATAAACTTTGTCCAAGTAGAAGGGCCTAGGCCATTAATGCTTTTAAATTCTTTAATTACCTCAGCATATTCATTATGACTTAGATCTTTATTTAATATAGACTTACATACACATTCTAACTCATTTAACCGTATAAGACACGTTTCAATATTTTTTCCACGTCCACCGGTAGGATATCCCCATACAAATATTTCGATAATCTTCTTTGCAATGTTGGTTTCATCAAAAATATTTCTCCTGCTTATAACTATTTGTCCAGAACTATTTATAAGGTCACTTATGTATAATG
>JAEZGU010000323.1 GCA_023416855.1 Bacillota bacterium | reverse complement strand
GATTATACATTTCCTTTTCATTAGGTTTTATAAACATAGGGGTCAAGACTGTAATTGCATCAGCACCTGCTTCTTCAGCAATTTTGGCTGCCTTAATACATTGTCTTGTTGTGATAGCGCCTACTCCTGCATATACAGGAACCCTTTTATTGACATGTTGAACAGTTATCTCAATAGCTCTTCTTTGGTTTTCTTCATCAAAGGCATAGAATTCACCATTGCTGCCAAGTACAAAAATTCCATGAACGCCGCCATCAAGTACATAATCTATTACCGACTTTAAGCCTCTTTCATCAACATTTTCATTTTCATCAACCGGTGTGATAATTGGAGGAATTACTCCTTTTAAATCTTTGATATTCATAATAAACCTTCCTATCTTTTTTATGTCACTGGTGCAGGATTAAATAAGCATATAGCATTTTTTATTCCCCAGTAATCAGCCCAAGTTTTTTTCTTTCCACTTGCAACATCCAATATTAATTCAAATATCTCCTGTCCTACTGACTCTATAGTAGCATCCCCTGTGATGATTCTACCTGCATTTATATCTATCAAATCCTTCCACTTGTCATAAAGCTCAGTCCTGCTTGAAACCTTTATAACAGGCGACATTGCTAATCCATATGGTGTGCCTCTACCAGTTGTAAATACTTGTAGTGTTATACCTGAAGCAAGCTGGCATGTTCCACATACAAAATCACTTGCAGGTGTTGCAGCATATATTAAACCTTTCTTATTTGCTTTTTCTCCCGGAGACAATACATCTACTATAGCTGAGCTTCCTGATTTAGCTATGGAACCAAGGGATTTCTCAACAACATTTGCTAGTCCACCTTTTTTGTTTCCGGGAGTAGGATTGGCATCTCGATCCACACATCCCAAATCCAAATATTTATCATACCATGCCATTTCATTGATTAGTTTTTTGCCTACATTTTCATCAATAGCTCTTGGTGTCAAAAGATGAACAGCATCTCTTACCTCGGATACTTCAGAAAATAATACTATTGCACCGGCTCTGACTAATAAATCAGCGGCATAACCGACCGCAGGATTAGAAGAAACACCTGAAAAAGCATCACTTCCTCCGCATTGTAGCCCAATAACAAGTTCAGATGCTGAGCATTCTTCTCTTGCTCTTTTATTTAAACGTTCTAAAATAGTTTTTGACTTTCGTACAATTTCTTCAACCATTGACATAAATCCGATATTCTCTTGAAGAATAATCATATTTTCCTCTTTAATATCAGACGTTATTTTGTTAGGCAAAAGCTTCTCGCATCCTAAGCTTATCATCAATAGTTCTCCACCAAAATTAGGATGCTTAGCTAGATTTTGCAGTGTCCTGATAGGAATTAGTGCTTCCGGAGCATTTATAGCTACTCCACAACCATAATTATGATTTATGGGCATAATTCCATCCACATTAGGATATTCCGATAGTAGCTTAGTAATTTTTTCAACTGCTACGTTAATAACACCCTCCACACATTGAACACTTGTCATTATACCTAACATATTTTTAGTACCAACACTTCCATCAGGATTGCGATAACCTAAAAATGTATAACCTTTTAGTTCGGGTAGTGAAGCAGGAACATTTGTAGCTAAAGATAACTCATTCAATGCAGGGGCAACAGGTAGACTTACTTTGTTTTCATCAATCCAGCTGCCCTTTGGTATAAATTGTTTGGCATATCCTATAACTTCACCATAACGTATAATTTCTTCACCCTTATTCAAATCTTTCATTGTTACCTTATGACTTTGAGGTATGAATTCCGTTGTAGTAATTTCCTCAGAGATTTTTATACCTTTTTCTATGCCATTTTCATTAGCAACAATCTGTACATTGTCTTTGGGATTTACTTTTATTAATAAAGGTTTTTGTTCTTTATTCATTTTAACTCCTATATCGAATCCTTATCGTCAACATTTTAATCTTTGTTTATTATATTTTCTGTTATCATAAAAAGCATAAGCTAAGGATATGAATATTAGTACCCAAATTCCTAAAGCAATAGGTCTTGAGAAAAATACACTTAAATTACCTGCTGAACCTTTTAATGAGTCGATAAAATATTTCTCCAAATCTCTTCCTAAAATAAAACCAATCAAAAATGTAGTTACAGGAAGGTCTAACTTATTAAATACATAACCTACAACGCCAAAAATTAACAATGTAACCACATCCACCATGTTGCCATTTCTTGTAGAAAAAGCACCTACTACACAAAGTAATACAATAGCTGGATAAAGTTTATTCTTTGGTATCTTAATGATATTGGCAATATGCTTTACTGGGTAAAACATAACAACAAACATCATTATGTTGCAAATAAATAGTGCAAACAGAATTGTATTCCATATAATCGGATTTTGAGTTATGAAAAGTGGTCCAACTTGTATACCTTGTAATATAAATGCACCAATCAAGACAGCAGTTGTACTGTCTCCGGGAATACCAAGAGATAACAATGGAACCAAAGCACCGCCTGTTAACCCGTTGTTAGAGGATTCACTGGCTACTAATCCTTCAACTGCTCCCTTACCTAATTTCTCTGGTTCCTTTGTGAATGTTTGACATTGAGTATAGGCTAATAATGAAGCAGCACTTCCCCCTATACCTGGTAAAATTCCCATGAAGGTGCCTATAGATGCAGATCTGACCATATTAATAAACTGACCTTTAAAATCTTTAAAAGAGAAATTTTTAGTTTGTTCGCCATTTAAAACATTATTGCTCATTATCGCTTGCTTCATGCCACTTTCTGCTTCTTCAAACAATTGTGAAAAAGCAAATAAGCCAATAAGCACTGGCAATAATTGAAAACCATCTCTTAATTGCATTGAAAATACGGATGGTACCAATCTAATTGTTTGATTGTCAGGAAATACACCCATTAAAGAAATAAACACACCTAAGAAACCGGTAAAAATACCTTTAGTCATCTTTCCTCTTGATAAAGCAGCTATAACAGTCATTGCAAAAAGTATTATTAAAAACTTTTCAACAGCTGAAAATTTAATTGCTAATCTAGCTAAAACAGGTGTAAATAAAGCCAATACTAT
>JAEZGU010000293.1 GCA_023416855.1 Bacillota bacterium | reverse complement strand
ATCTTGAACTAGTAAGAATTCTTACTAGTTCAAGATTCCTCTAGTGCTCCTTCTACATATATATTTTTTATATATATTATATCGAATATATGTTCGCTCGGCAATATAATTACATTAAGTTTCTTTTTAAAACTAAATAAAGATTGTATTTTGAAGTGACTAAAATTTATTTGAAATATTCCCTAAAATACAAAAGCCATCGAATGTCATCTACACACTCAATGGCCCCAACTATTGATATTACAATATCCTATCCTTTTACTAACTTACAAACACATTCCGTATGCCTTGAGGTGACAATAAAGATGTCGTATGAGGATACTAACCCCTTGGTGGCAAGGTATATTTCTAAAATACCATGTGTTTTTACCGATTAAAATTTAAATTTTTAAGTTAGTTTACAATTATTATAGATTTTACAATTTGTAAACAACTAAACCCTCAAATATTTTTAATTTGAAGGTTTAATTCATTACAAATTATTTTTTATCGCTTTCACAACATCTTAGATTATTTATAAAACGGTAGAATATTTGTTTCTATATTATTTTTACATACTATAGCTACACTATGTCTTGCCCTAGTTACTGCAACATAAAACTTACATTTTATTTCAAAATTGTCTAGCTCCTTATTATTAAACAACCAGTCCTCTATCTTTGCTGTCGGATAAATTAGGACATGATCATATGTACCTCCTTTTGACTCTCCAAAGTTTTTAGCTATATAATTTGGATTCACTTTCTTAGTCCTTGAATACCTTAGCTGAATTGGCTCATATTCCTCTAGATACTTCGCAATGTCATTCTCTTTCACTAAAAAAACTCCATTATGCTTAGTAGTTTTAGTTCGCAAAGATTTAAACCTTGGATAATCTGGAAATATACTATTAGCAAAATCACATATAACCTGATTATTGCGCCAACTTCCTTTGAGAGTTTCATTATCAATATCGCAATTTAAATTCTTACACTCATTTATAATAAAATCTTCTATTTTCCCATTTGCATATTTTCTGTATTTCTGTGCAAAATGTGTATGATATGTTACTTGTCTAGGATCCCCTGCCATTTTGATTACTGCATTTGTTTTAAGTAATAACTTTATGAATTCCAAATCGTATCCTGCCATATCCTGAACCTCATCAATGAATATAAACTTGAATAATGCTGATATTCTATCTATAACACTTCCATCACTTTCATCATTACATTTAACTACAAATTTTGAAAGCTTATCAGAATATATTCGATAATCTTTACTAAAATAGTGTTTATCTACATCATTTTCTCCATAATATACTGGAAACTTACCTCGTCTATATTTCATTCCTGACTTTTCATTTACTAATAATAGTCCTTTTATTTTTTTATCAGTAAGTTTCCCCTGATATGGTTTTGCACCATGTTCAATGAGAAATGAGAACCAAGTCCTAATTGTTACATTTGATGGTATAACTCCATTATTCAATTCAAAAAACTTCTTCCTTATCTCTTCTTTATTTTCTTCTGTAAAAGTTGTAATTAACACAGTTTCATTGCAGCTAATAGCTTCTTCTACAAATAACGTTGTTTTTCCAGCACCTGCAGATGCTATTAAAAGTTGGTTTTTCATAAGATTGCCCTCGTAATATAATCTGGATATTTTATATTTATTTCAGAAGAAAATATTTTCAAAGCACAATCAGTTTTATTAGCTTTCATAAATTTATGCAACTCATCATCACTTTCATAGTTGGTACTAAATACTGAATTTAATATTTTTAAACTGTTGGCTCTTAATAAAGAAGGTTCTAAGGTGTTATAGTTAAAAGGCTTATTCTTTTTGCCTAAAGTTAGATTACCTTCATATTCATTTTCATCATAGCAAATTTCAATATTGTCTTTCTTATTTTTATTAATATAATCTTTATACTTTTTCTCTAACGCTTTTACATCACCATCATTATCAGTCACGACTTTAATGATGAAATCAAGATATTTTGCAATTTCTAAAAATCTTAAAAAGGATGTTCCCACAGAAATAACCTCTACTCCATCTTCAATAGGAAGTCTACCATTATGGTTGTCCATATATGCTCTTTGAATTATAAGTTCATCCGAATCACCTTCTACTAAAATAGCTTTTTTACTAAGTATAAATCTCAATGTATCGTAACCGGAAATCTTTTCAAAAAAATCCTTTGATTCCAGCTCATCAAATCTAACTGTATTTTGATGATTAAGTAATATCAAATTATCTAATCCTAATTTATTAGAAACAAAACTACTGTGTGTAGAGATTATGATTTGCTTATCTTCATAGTTTTCTTTGATACTTTGTAATAATTGATTAAGTCTAGTATGACTAATATGACATTCGGGTTCTTCTATAAGTATAATGGATGATGCTTCCGCTCTTTTATTTGATAATGCTAAATCAGTTTTTATTATAGCCTGCTCTCCCTTGCCAATAAAATCAAAAGGAATCTTATCAAGCTGAGTGATAAGACTACCATCCCATGTTGAACGAGAACCTAAATCAACAGATAATTCTATTTCTTTATTACTTAATTTTGAGATACCAGTTATCTTAGAATTAATATTTGATATTGATGGATCTTTAGAAAATGTTTCTTTTGCTTTCCTATATGCTTGGGCAACTTTAGTTTTTTCATCCATATCAAGTATGTTTTGAACTATTCTCGAGATATAAATATCTGAACCATTCTGAAATTTACTGAATCCTACATCTATAAATGATGATTTAAATGGAATACTTCTAGAGGTAAGTGCCTTTCGTGCAAAAGAATACCACTCTACATCATAATATTCAATCGGCAAACTCATTACATCACCAGATTCAATTAAAGATTCATATTCTTCATGATATTTTTCGTCTAAAGCTATTTTCATAGATATACCATAAATCTTACCTTTTAAATTTTTATCCGTATACATATCCCCTTCTAATTCAGGAAAAGTATCATCCATATATAATTCAATTAAAATATACGGTGGCTCAGTACCTCCTCCATTATTAATCTCATTTAAATATTTATTTATTACATCATAATTAAATAAATACTGGCTTAGATTCCCCCTTATTTGTTTGCCACGAAAAATTCCACTAAGCGCCAAATGTATAGCTTCCAAAATCGTAGATTTTCCTGCCTCATTATTTCCAACTAATATATTGATCCCATCCTTAAAATCTAATTCAAATTTATCATTAATACATTTGAAGTTCTCAATTATAAGCTTTTTTATCATCGTTAAACTCCTTTAAGTTTTATAATTACCTTTATTTATTAACTTTGATATGAGAAAAAATATAACTTGTCCAATTTAGTGTAATAATAAAGTATTGATATTTACGATATTTGTTCACCAGACACTGAACAATCAATGAATTCATCAAACTTTTTTGCATCAAGATACTTTGGATTATGTAAAACAAATAATAAGGTATATCGTAAAAAATCGACTGCAATTTTCTCTACTGAGACTTTGGAATCATTAATTTCATGATATTTATCTTTTTCCTTTAGTGTAGCGCCATGAACAATCTTAGACCTATAATTATAAATCTTCTTCATAATTGCTCTGCAATTTTGGGGGGTATAATAATCGTTATGCTCATGAGCAAAAACAACAGGAATTCTGTTTGAAATTGTATATGTAATTTCTGATTTAGTGCCACCAGCTAATAATGCTTCTAAACCAATTGTTGCATCTATCGCCATATCATCGTCTTCATCCCTGAGCATACATCTGTTAAGCCGTTTTAACGCAAATGTTAACCCACCCTTCGATTTATCGTCCGTCCTTGAAAATGCAATAGTATATAGTTTCTGGATTTCAGATGCTTGCTCTGAACTAATCTTTTTTATTGGTAACTGCATCCACATTTTTTCAATTTCTTTTGCGTTAACAAAATGTGACTTAGCACCATATAACGGAGTAAGATCCGCGCAAAAACTGTCAATCCAATTAAGTGGGTAACATAAAATTTGTTCATATCCAATTGTGTATCCAGTCACGACTCGTATAATAGCCATAACCTCATCAATAACTTGAAGAGGATAGGCGTGATAATTTTGAGTAACTGTATTTATTGAAATATATTCATCGTTTTTAAAGTGATAATTGTGTAACACTATCATGTGCGTTGCACAGGAAGCTAACCAATCTTCATTATGTGTTTCATAAGAACACGCTTGTTGCCTTGACTTTTGTATATCATCAGGGATACGAGTGATTTCCACTTGTTCTGATAATTTAATATTGTCGTCTTCAAATGTTGCTAAGCAAACAGGAATATAAATATCAATATTCAACTGGGGATCAATATAACGCAATATCTTTTCTGCAACAAGAGGTTTGAGCTTGTCATCCAAGTCATCAGGAATACTTTTTGAGGCATTAATGCTGTACAAATATCTTTCTACTATTCCTGAAATTATAGATTTTACTCTATATTCCAAACCTTCTAATTTATCTTCTTCGAGCATTAATTTTTTTAAATCAGAACTTTGATTGATGTAATCCAGCAATTCTGAGTATCCATCAACCGATGCAATATTGATACGGTCACTACCGTAACCGTTAAATATTGCCCCATATTGAATTCTATCTTCAGGGAAACCTTTTAATTCGTATCTTGGTATATCATACAAAAGATATGGTATTTCTTGGTGAAACCTTGAGTATTTAGGATTATCTTTTGGAAATATTATTTTTCTGACTGGATATTTAAGATATCCCACTATCCGGCTATGTGATTCGAGATATTTATGTGCTTGAATAGCAGTTCTCTTGGCAAGATTTAATGACAAGTTAAAAAGCGTTTCAGCCATTTCTGTATTAATAGATATAATAACCCCCTCCTTAATTTCAGTATTATATTATAGCTAATAAATGTTTCTAACAATAATCTCATCAAACAACCAAAGTACCTTAAAAGAGTAATAATTGTGACAATATCATCTACTTTATAAGATCTTTATTTTTTATAATTGTAAATTTTTCTATAAACTCACTAAATAATCATCAACCTACTACTTTGCGTCCTCACTCTCCATTATGGTAAGTTTTTCTCTATCTTTGAATTCTCTTAATTTTTTCTTTAAAGTAACCAATTATCCATATTATCTACATATCGTTTCGTTCTGATAATTCAATTATACGTACCATAAATTATATCTCTTTTGCCTTTTTTATAAGTCGTTTAATGTCTATAAAATCCAATATATTATCCATAGCATCCTGATTGATAGCAAAATCGTATTTTTCAAATTTAGTATTTGCCATTTCTACTAATTCCCGAATGCTATTTACCAATTTGAAATTATCATATCTATCGTTTACCTCAATATAGCAATCATCAAAATTCCCATCTATTATTTCGTAATCTTTTCTCCTTGCATAATATTCTACCTTGATAATCTTACCATTAGTCATTAGTGACACTTGCCCAATATCTTTATGTAATTCATTACCTGTTTTAGTCCTTTTATACACTTTCAATTCAAATATTGTTTTTGTAGGTATGATTAAAGGTTTTATGACTTCTGATTTCATCTTTTCATCAGTTATTAACCCTGCTTTTACCTTCACTGTTTGATGAAACTTTTTTAATAGTTCATCTCTATGTTCTTTAGAATCGATCCACATATCCCCGTATTCACTCTTAAAATCAAGATATGTTTTATATAGCTCTTCTTTACCCAGCAGTGCTTTATATTTTTTATAAAGTTCCTTACTGTTAAAAGCCCTTTCCAGAACATTGTCCCTTTCTTTTTCAAATTTTTCAAAGGCATTATAAATATTTTTTGCAAATCCAGTAAGGCTGGGCATAATGACATTACATTTTAAACTTTTTTCATTTTTACGCTTTTTATCTAGCTTTAAATCCTTTTCTTCTTGCTCCTGCAACCTTACATTAATACAATTAATTTCATCAAATGGGCTTCCTTGAATACTGGCATGATTTATAGTAATGCCATAGCTTTCTATAGCTTCTTCTGCTACTTTCAATTGATAACTTAATATTGCATACATTTTATCATCACCATATAATTCTTTCCCTCTCTGATACTGAGGCAATTTTTCATCTGGGATAAAGAATGCTTGTATACTTTCACTACAATATATTAGCGATTCATCAAATTCCAAAGTTAATGAATATTTTAAGGTTTTATCCAAGTTCTGTACTTCTTCATTTATAGCTATTTTTATCTTATCGCACAATTTTTCCTCAAACAGATTTACTCCAGGTAATGTAATTTTCATTTAATACCTCCGCATAAATATTTATCTTTATATGTTGTAATCATCATGACATTTAACATCATCATACCTATATAAATTTATAAAAATTGATGCTTCTGAATCAAATAAATGTAGTTTTATTATAGTAGTTAGTTCATTATGTTGATTTAATTTTAAATTTTTTAATATTACTATTACCACCAATAGCCCCTAGACTTTTTCAGAACTTTTTGCTCCGCATTCTTTTCATGCTCTCTCTTTCCAAATAATTCATCTTCTCTTGCTATTATAGGATCAAACCAATCTGCTTTTTTCTTTGCCCACTCAATCCATTCAGCAGTTGCTTCATCGCTCAAATCTACTCTTAATTCTAATGCCTCTACATAAGC
>JAEZGU010000268.1 GCA_023416855.1 Bacillota bacterium | reverse complement strand
TTGGCCTATAATTTGCAGGTGTGTCAATTGCATCTTCAGAGCCCCAATATTCAGCAGCTAATTTTTTCAATACATCTACTGGCAAACCTGAGCTTATAAAGTTTTGATGTGAATGGCTTTGAGCATCTCTGTTAAATAGACAATTTATAATTGCTCCAACTTGGTAAGATTCATCACTTGCATGATGCTTAGGGAATCCTAATGGAGACCATAGACTGTATTTTTTATTATTCCAGAAATCATCACCAAAATTCCATCTCTTTGCAACATTGTAAGTACCATCACCAAGGTGACTTAATTCACCAATTTTAAATGTAATTCTCTTGTAAAAATCAATTAAAAACGCTGGATCTCCCGCTTCTAACAAATCCCAAGGAATGCTGTTATATTCGTCTGCAGGAAGAACTTCTTTTATTATGCCTGAATCATAAGCATATGCAAAATCTCTTCCCATTTGACCATAATTACACCAAACACCATAGTCATCAGCTAACTGTGAACCTAAAGTACGAGTGATTAGTCCTGCATCGCCTTCTTCAAATTGATCTTTAGTACCTTTAATCATTATACCTGCAGGCGAGAAAAATCCCATACAAGTATTTGCAGCATAAGGTGATACTCCATATTTTTCAAGCTGTGGTACTTTCATTTGAGAATGGCATCTAATTGGACATGAATGACATCCACCCATTCTTTGTGTGTATTTTTCCGCTATTGGACCTAAATCCTTTATAGATTTCATTGTTCTATAGCCAACTTTATTAATATCACCAGGCGCTGCAATACCAGTATCTATATTGCCTTCTGATGCTCCCCAGTGAAGACCTTCTCTTGCTGTCCAACGGCTGTTTTCATAAACAAAATCAGTCCATGGTTGTGGAGTGCTTGGAACAACGTGTTGGTTATTAGCACCTATTATTTCTTTATTAACATATGTGTCTAATTTCATCAATTCAGTTCTGTCTTTGCCAATTTTTATAGAGCCGGTTCCTATAATACCTATTGCTTTCAATTTTTTAGAACCCATAACTCCGCCGTGACCGCCGGCTGAATGAGAATTTCCATTCATAATTACTGACATATTAACTAAATTTTCTCCTGCTTGTCCGATAGCTGCAACGCATGCTTCTTTACCCATTTTAGCAGCTACTTGCGCAGTAGTGTTGTAAATTCCTGTACCCCATACAAAAGAGGCATCTTCAATACTAACTTTGTCGTTTTCTATTCTTAACCAAACAGGTGTTTTTGAAGCTCCTTCAATAATTATAGCATCCCATCCTGCATACTTTAAAAACGCTGCAAAATTTCCACCCATATGACTGTCTGTTACTAAATTTTTATCATTTCCTGGATATAATGATGTTATATTTGTTCTTGAGCTGCAAGGTACGCCGCTACCACCTAATGGTCCTGAACCAAATATGATTTTATTTTCTGGATCATATGGTTTAGTACCTTGTGGTACTTCATCAAATAGTACTTTATATCCAATACCCATTCCACCAATGAAATCATGATATTTACTTGTATCTTCTGTACTAATTTTACCGTTTGTTAAATTTACTCTTAATATTTTACCGGTCCATCCGCCTATAGCCATATTCATTCCTCCAAATCGTTTTATTATTATAGTTTTTATACAGCTGTATAACCTAATTTACGCATAGCAAATTTCACTTCGTCCCATGCAACTATTTTTAATGCACCGGTAGGGCAGTTAGTTGCACACATTCCACAGTTAACACATTTTGTAGATTTATTAGTCTCAGGATCCACAGTAGGCATGTGCCATGGGCATGCTTTTGAACAATTTCCGCAACCTATACACTTTTCTTCATTTACAACTCTTGCACCAACTTGATTTGCTTCTATTGCATCAACTGGGCAAGCTTTTCTACAAAATGGCTCCGCACATTGTCTGCATGTTTCAGGAGACATCATTAGATTTCCAAATTGTCCATCTTCTCTCCAATAAGCTAACTTTGGTCCATCAATTCCAAAATTGTAGTTTTGACTTACTTTAATTCTTGAAATATAAGGCATAATTTTTCCATCGTTTGCCAATGTGCAATTTGTTTCGCATCTTTGACAGCCTGTACACTTTGTTCTGTCAGCAATTAATACACCTTGTGCTAAAGGAAAAACTGCAACTTCTTCAACATTTGGATTTGTACAACCTAAAAGATTTAATAAAGATAGTGATATAAATGTACCACCGATTCCCTTACCGGAAAGTTTCAAAAACTCACGTCTTGTAGTTTCCTTGTCAAGAAAACTCTTTTTTGTTTCATTAATAGACAATAAAATCTCTCCCTTCATTATTTAGCTAATATTTTTTATTCCATGTTTGTTAATAGTCAAACTTGGGCTTGCCCAATATTATATAATAAGAATATTATTTATGCAATACTTTTATGTTAAAATTTTAATAATAATAAAAAATCATAATAATACTATAAAAGCTTGTAAATTGCTTTATTATTTGTTATAATCTTAAAATATTGAATGGAGAACGAAAGATGAGTACTATTACACTTTTTTTCACATCCATAGGTCTATCCATGGATGCTTGCGCCGTTTCCATATCAAACGGTATGTGTTATTCTAAATACAATAAAAGGGATATTTTATCAACAGCAGTAGCTTTTGGTTTTTTTCAAGCAATCATGCCTTTAATCGGTTATTTGGCAGGATCATTGTTTAGTGAAGCAATTTCATTCTTAGACCATTGGATAGCCCTAATTTTACTTTCAATTATAGGCGGTAAGATGGTAATCGATGCAATAAAGGAGCTTAAATATCCTGAAGCATGTTTGACCGGTGATAAATGCCTGACATTAAGAACATTAATTTTACAGGCAATAGCAACAAGCATTGATGCATTGGCTGTTGGAATTGGCTTTGCTGTTATGAAAGTGGATATATTAAATGCTGTCTTATCAATAGGAATTATAACATTTATCAATTCATTAATCGGTTCTAATTTAGGCAAGAAATTTGGAGAAATGTTTAAACAAAAAGCAGAAATCTTAGGTGGTACAATATTAATATTTATAGGAATTAAAATATTTTTTGAACATACTTTATAAATTAACAAGGGCTATATTTTTTATAGCCCTTATTTTATAATATGAAGTTTTTCCCAAACTCTAATGCCTTATTTAACCTTATGTTGTCTTCAATTAACTTATCTACTTTATTATTTAAAAGCTTTATTTCTTCCTCTAACTTTTTGACCTTACCCATTATATCTTCTCTATAACTTTTTTCTTGTTCTAAACGTTTATATATTACATCGAATTCATTTAATATTCTTTCTTGATATTGTAATTGTAAATTTAATGACGAAATTGTTTGCATCAATATTGTTTTTTCTGATTGGATACGAGTTATTTCTGATATTAAATTATCATTATTATGTTTATTTACAGTCTCTTCTTTAAAAATTGTTTTTTGTTCAACATATTCATTATATTTTTGTTGATTTGTATTTTTGTCCTCTTCTTCGCCTAAAATTACTTTACTTGGAAATATCAAATTTAAATTATCCTCATAAACTTCTCTATCTATTTGATAATGTTTTTCCTTTGCTGCACAAAACTTATATTTCAAAATTTCTTCAATGTTTTTTTCGTTTAAGCATATAGGCTTACTCCAAGTAATTTCATCAAAAACCGAATAATAAACCTTGTTTTCTTCTACCCAAAAACTATATATCTTATCTTTAATTTCAACTAAAATAGTCTTGGTTATTTCATTATAGCTTTCAATAATTGAATGATTTATAAATTCACCGTTGCTTTTAAATAATACATGCTCTAAATTACAAACAGAATCATCTCTATATTTGTTCAAAATATGTATTCCTGATTGATTTTTGACTATATTAAATTCAAATTTATCGCCTAATATGCCATATAATCTTTTGGCAACTGTCCATTTATTGTTTTTGTAACTACTATAATTCAAAGAGATTTCATTGCCTTCGTCTGAAATAAAAATTAAATCAATATTATTGTTATCATCTAAATTTATTAAATAGTATTCATTTATATCCTCATATAAAATAACATCTTGCTGATTTACAACATTTGTTTCTGTCCCATTCCACATACAGTGCAATATTATACCATGGTCATTACTATTGTAATCTATTAACAAACAGAAAATGTTTATTTTCTGACCTGATTTTATTACCTTTATGTCCTTTATTTCAACGTTCTGTTGATCAATTAAATATATAATTTTTCCCAACCATTGATTATTTGAATATGTGCAATATTTAATTTCCCCCTTATAATTACAATATACAATTTGTATTTCTTCTTCATGAGTATATATGAAAAAGCCTGTAACATCTTTATCAATGAGTTTTTCTTTTATCCATTTACCTTCTTTATTTTTAATTGTATATTGTAATTCATTATTATCATTTATTGTAAACTTCCATATTATATTAGTGCTATCTAAATATATCCATGGTTTTATAGCATCCATTTCATCACTCCTTTGTAAATTATATTTTTTATATCATTTATTATTCACAAACTTTTATAGTAAAAATTTTATTTTATAACTTGTCACTTCCTATAATGCAATTGCATATGATAATTTAAACAAAATAATACAATTTTTTTAATTATTTTATCTCTTAAAAGGAGGAGAACTTTATGTCAATTAACTTTAATAAATTTGTACCGCGCCCCGGTTTAGTTAATAAACAAGGTCGTTTGCCAGATCCCTATGAGTTAGTGTGTATTGAAGTCCCTAAGATATTTGACCAACGATTAATAAAAAGATGCTTGGTTTATGCTAAAGGTCCCGACACCATAAAAACAGATCGTGAATTAAGAAGCAATCCATTAACTGAGCCAAGAAATTATATTGGTTGTAGAGACTTTAATATAAAACTTAATTCAGTAGAAAAATTTCCATTAAGATCAAATGCTAACTTTAAAAAATTAATTATAAGATATACAATTTCATTCTATGCTGATTATATTGATTGCAATGGTGTTAATAAATGTGAATTTTATGAAATTAACAGGACTGATGTTTTAAATAGATTTTATTGTCCGGATTCAATAGCACAAGCTACTGCTTATACAAATAATCAGCCGGCAAGGTATATGGATGAAAATATTGTAAAACTTGATATGGTTGCTGAAGCATTAGATGGTGAATTTACACAATGTGATGATGAACAATGGTATTTAGATATTACTTTAGGATATTTCCTAATAGTAAAGGCTGAGCTAAATGTTCAACTTCTTGTTCCCGCATACGGATACTGTCCATTACCGGAAGAAGTATCTGATGAAGATTTAGAACCTGAAGAAAGTATATGTGTAAGATTTATGAATTCACCACCTCCTAAATTCTATCCGGATCAAAACTTACAACCATTGTTTGATGAAAATGATGATTTTATATGCTGCGAAGATAAAAGAGATGATTATATATGCTGCGAAGATAAAAGAGATGATAGATATGTATGCTGTCAAGAGAAATACAATATTAACTTTAATACAGAAATAGATGAATAATATCATATTTAACAATATATTTCGATAAAAAAATATTATAATATCACCTTAAGTGTACAAGGTGCATAAAATATAATAGGTAATAATTAATTAAACAATACTTAAATTATCTTATGATAATTTAAAATTTAATATGGAGGCCATTAATTATGAATTCAAATTCTTATTATTATGATGATAATGATAATTGCAGAAGAAATAGAAATGATAGAAGAGTTTTATCAACAACTACTATAAGATGTAGCACACCAAGTACTGTTACTATTCCGATTCTTGCAGACCCGGGTGCAACATTTCCAACAAACTCTTTGAGCTTAAGAACTCCTAAAAATAGCAACTGCTGCACTCGCCTTGATTTTACAAGTAACATAGTAGTTCCTGTTGGTTTTCTTGGAACATTAAGTTTTCAAATATTTAAACAATGCAGAAATCAGTTTACAGCTGTGCCTGTAGGACCTGCGTTTACCTTTGCAAGAACAGTAGCAGTAGT
>JAEZGU010000241.1 GCA_023416855.1 Bacillota bacterium | reverse complement strand
GAAGTGAAGAGCATGTAATCAAATTGTATTATAAATTCTTGCCCTTAATAAAGGGGTACGGAAGAAAACTTGAATATGAAGAAGCAGAAAGTGACTTTACTATTTTTTTGTTAGAATATATTAATAAAATGGATTTGGATAAATTTAAAAATCGAAGCGATGGCGAGATAGTTAATTATATTAATCTAATATTCAAAAATAAATATATCGATATATTAAGACAATCGATAAACAAGAAAATTGAAACAACAGTAATAGAAACAGTTTTTATATGTAATGACTGCTATAATAAACTCGAAGAAGAATATATTTTTAGCTTGATGCAAAGTTTAAATGATATACAAAGAAAAATAATAGTGGGTAGATATCTCCATGGCTACTCAGATAATAATTTAGCAAAAATATTTAAAATTTCTAGACAAGCTGTATATAAGCATAGAAAAAAAGCACTTAAATTAATAAAAATTGAAATGAGTAAAAACACAGATTAACATTTAAAATAAAATAGTTTACAAAACAAAAATTATTTCGCTTTTAATATATATAATAGCTATTATAAAAACTAATTTTATTTTTCAAATTAAAAGGCGGTGAAAAAATGGCATTAACTCAGGCATTTCTTTGTTCTCCAGCTGTAAAAGAAGCTAAGGGATTAGGCAATACTATTACCAAATATTATACTATGAGCAACGATGAAGCAAATATTTTGGAAGATCACTATGAAGCAATAGAATTAGGTGAAGCATGGGCAATAGCAATCTTTTTAGCCATGATAGGTGTTGCTATAAAAGTTACGGTGTTGGCTATTGGTTGGGCACTTTCAACTACTACTGCGACTGCTATCGGTTCAGACTTTTTCGAAAGTTTGGATAATGATATTGGTGATATAGCTGATAACGGTCAACAATATACAAGAATTAAATGTGTATACAAATATGTTAGACATGGTTCTAATAGCGGAGCTTATTTCTTGTCAGAAGTAAAAGCAGTTTAATAACAGAAAAATGAGCTATTTATTTATAGCTCATTTTTCTACTTTTATAAATTCTATACAGCAAAGTAACAATAAATGCACAAAGAATTGATATGCCAATAATTACTCCATTTTCTAAATCGTTAAATTTATTTTTTAAAAACAGAACAAATATAATAGAAAAAAATAAATATATTATGCAATCAGTAGGCTTAAAATCTGTCTTATGTGAAATAATTTTTTTAAACAATTTATTCATTACCCTCTACCTTCCTCTTAGAACTATTACATATATTATATATTAGTAATGTTTAAATGTCACTATTGATTTTCCATGATTAACCATTTATATATTATTCTCATTAAGATAAATTGATATACAAGAAATAATTTTATTTTACAACAGTTTTTTTCGGATTTCATAAATACATATGCCTGCTGCTATTGAAGCATTTAATGATTCAGCTCTTCCGGGCATTCTTATTGTTATATTCATATGTGAGCTTTCTACAATTTCCCGGGAAACTCCCTGACCTTCATTACCTATTACCACACATATTTTATTTTCTTCATCAATATCATCAAATGAATTATCTGAGTCAACCACTGTTGATATAATTTTATATCCATGGTTATTTAAAGTTGCTATAAACTCAATGTCAGAATCTATATAAACAAAAGGAACTCTAAAAATTGCACCAGCAGTAGCTCTTACCACCTTAGGATTATAGATATCAACACAACCTTTATTTAAAATTACTGCTGCAGGCCCAAAAGCATCTGATGTTCTTATAATCGTTCCTAAGTTGCCCGGATCTTGAATTCTATCACACATAACTATGAATCTACAATTTTTCAACAGGTTATTTTCTTCATGTTTTTTCTTTTCTACCACCGCAATAACGCCTTGAGCATTAATAGTATCACTGATACTGTTAAATATGTTATCATCGCAAACATAATTATCAATACCGGATTTCAAAGAAAAATTGTACAATTCATTTATATCAGTTTTATTTAATGAAGATTCACTGAATAATAAATATATTATATTCGCTTTTTCGTTTATTGCTTCATTTACAAACTTAATTCCTTCAACTATAAAGACATTTTCTTCATCACGTTTCTTTTTAGTACTAAGAGAACGAATATATTTAATTTTACTGTTATCTTTACTTTTTATAATATCCATAATAACCTTCTTATCAATTATTAATAATAGTATTTTTAAATATAATAACACTTTTCGCAAGGGAATGCATTAAATTTATTTGCGTTAGACAGTGGTTGCACCATAAAAAAAAGACTGTAAATACAGTCTCTATACTTAGGTTGTTCAAAATGTTCAGCGACCTATTATGCTCTTACTTGTTCCACTAAACTTGTAAAGCCAGCTGGATCGTATATAGCCATTTCTGATAACATTTTTCTGTTGATTTCAATGTTATTTTGTTTTAAAGCGTTTATAAATTTGCTGTAAGATAAACCATTTTGTCTTGCAGCAGCATTAATTCTTGCTATCCAAAGTTGTCTGAATTCTCTTTTTCTTAACTTTCTTCCTACATATGCGTATGAAAGTGACTTCATAACTGCTTGATTTGCTGTTTTATATAATTTACTCTTTGCTCCGTAGTAACCTTTAGCAAGTTTCAATATTTTTCTATGATTTTTCTTAGCATTTACGGCTCTTTTAACTCTTGCCATTTAATTTTCCTCCTGTGACTAATCCTATTAGTATGGTAATATCTTGCTGATTCTATCCAAATCTGCACTTGAAACTAATGTGCTCTTTCTTAAACTTCTTATTGATTTAGAAGCTTTTTTTCCTGTAAAATGGTTTTTACCGGCTTGTGATCTTTTAATTTGACCACTTCCTGTTTTCTTAAATCTTTTTGCTGCTGATCTGTTAGTTTTTAATTTTGGCATAACAGTTCCTCCTTAATGTTATTTTTTAGGCACTAAAAACATAGTCATGTTTTTGCCTTCTATTAGTGGTTGCTTATCTATTACAGAATATTCTGATGTTAACTCTGCAAATTGCATCAGCACTTCTTTTCCTACTTCCATATGTCCAAGCTCTCTACCTCTAAAACGAACAACAACTTTTACTCTATCTCCGTCTTTTAGAAACTTAGACGCATTTTTTGCCTTTACAGCCAAATCGTGATCCTCAATGTTTGGAGTCATTCTGATTTCTTTAACATTGATAACCTGTTGTTTTTTCTTTGATTCCTTTTCTTTCTTTGCCTGTGCATATTTGTATTTACCGTAGTTCATTATTCTACACACAGGTGGCTCTGCGTTTGGGGACACAACAACTAAATCTAATTTCTTGCCCTCAGCAATTTTTAATGCTTCCTTTGTACTTATAACTCCTAATTGAGTTCCATCAGAGTCAATGACTCTTACTTCCTTTTCACGAATTTGTTCGTTGATTTGAAGTTCCTTAATAATTTACACCTCCAATTAATGGTTTAATATAGTGACAATTCATAAAAAAAAGACAGCCTTATCACCGCTATCTTAAAATAATACAAATTAATAATTGCATTTATTTATAACCCTACTAACAGTTTGAAAAAACGCCATAAGGTGAGAAGCGGTTACTTCTTCTTTGAATACTACTAAAGTATATACAACATAACAATAAATGTCAACACATTTTTATTTTTAAAATGTCATAACTTTTTCCGTTATGGTAAAGATAATTATATCATAAAAAATAATTTTCTGCCATAGGAGGATATATGAAAAATAAATATTTATATTTAGCAATTTCATTTATTATATACAATATTATTATTTTAATAGTTTCAGATAGATATTCATTGTCAATTTTTATTTTTTTACCTATGTTATTTTATGCATATTACATGGTAAGGTTGATTACAACAAACAAAAAAAGCGAAGAAACAAATATGGATGCAGAAGAATCAAACGAAACTGTCGGTTCTACTACCTACTTTGAAAAAAAGAAAACAGAAGAACCTAAAATTCAAATTGGTTTTAATGATGTGGCGGGCTTAGAAGAAATCAAAGATGACTTAATGGATGTAATTGACTTTTTAAACAACGAGGAAAAGTACAAATCTATGGATGCAAAGGTGCCAAGAGGCATACTTTTATACGGTCCTCCCGGCACCGGTAAAACTCTGATTGCGAAGGCAATCGCAGGTGAGGCAAGAGCTACATTCATATACTCAAGCGGTTCTGAATTCGTAGAAAAATATGTAGGTGTAGGTGCAAAGCGTGTAAGAATGATATTTGAAAGGGCAAGAAAAGAAGCACCAAGTATTATTTTTATTGATGAAATAGATGCATTAGGTGCTAAGAGAAACACTGAAAGCAACAACGAAAAAGACCAAACACTAAATCAGTTACTTATTGAATTGGATGGGTTTAATAATACAAGTAATGTTATCGTGGTTGCAGCAACCAATAGAATGGATTTACTTGATGAAGCACTGCTGAGACCCGGACGATTTGACAGAAAAATATATGTGGGTAATCCCAACTACCATTCCAGGCTTAAAATATTAGAGGTACATACTAAAAATAAGCCGCTTGACAAAAAGGTACAATTGAAGGATATAGCAATAAAAACTCACGGTTTTTCAGGAGCCCAGCTTGCAAATATCGCCAACGAAGCTGCTTTAAAAGCAATTAAGGATAAAAGCAAAAAAATAAATGCAGATAATTTTGAATTTGCTATAGAAAAAATAGCTGCAGGACTTGAAATAAAACATTCTACCATTTCAGACAAAGAGAAAAGAATTGTTGCTTTTCACGAAGCAGGTCATGCGGTTGCAGCCAAAATACTTGATATAGATAAGGTGCAGAAAATATCTATTATCCCAAGAGATAAAGCTTTAGGATATGTGCTTAAATTTCCAACTGAAGATAAATTTCTATATACAAAAAAGGAACTTTGTGACAAGGTAACAGTACTTCTTGCCGGAAGAGCATCAGAAGAAATTTTTATAGGAGAGGTTTCTACAGGTGCTTCTAATGATATTAAGGAATCTACAAATATTATTTATGAAATAATCTGCAGCTATGGTATGGGTAAAAATACTCAAAACACATGCATTGACGAAAGATTTTTCAAATATTGTTTGGATAACATCAAGGAAGAAGCATCAGATATGGCTAAAGAAGCTTATGAGCGTTCATTGAACATAATAAAGGAGAATGAAGCTACTGTCAGGAGAATTGCTGAATATCTACTGAAAAATGAAACCATGAATGCTGATGAATTAGATGAATTAATGAATGAAAACAAGAAAAAAGCGTTAATATAAAATAAGGACGGCATAGCCGTCCTTTTATAATCGCTTAATTAACATAGGTTGTTGAAAAGTTCTTCCTGCAAGCCTATTAATTGCCTTTAAGGTATTTCATTGCGTCTGTTCTAACTCCATTTATTCTTACTTCGAAATGAAGATGGTTTCCTGTTGAATATCCTGTTGAACCAACTAAAGCAACTCTATCTCCTTTACTAACTGCTTGTCCATTAGTAACTAATAACTTAGAGCAATGTGCATATAGTGTAGCTATTCCACCACCATGATCTATAATTACATAGTTTCCGTAAGAATAATGCCATCCGGCAAATATTACTACACCACTGTTGGCAGCTACTATAGGGGTACCATAAGGTGCTGCAATATCAGTACCTCCATGGCTTGACCACACTCCTGTTATAGGGTCGGCTCTTCCACCGAAGTTTGATGTAATCCTGTATTGTCCCGGTACTGGCCAAAGCATTACGCCACCGGCATATTCAACTGCTCTTTGGGCAGCTAAAATATCTTTTTCAATTTGTTTCGATTGAGCTTCCATTGCTGCTTCTTGTCTTTGCATTTCCTTAATATCTTTTTGCAAGCTGGTCATATATACTTCTTTTGAACGAGAAGCAACCATTACATCATTTTGTTTAGCATTGAGATTATTTATAACTGCAGTTAATTCCAATCTTTTTATTTCCTGCTGTTCCTTTAAAGCTTCTACTTGAATTTTCTGGTCGTTTATACTTTTTAAAAGTTCAACTTCGCTTTGTACTATCAGTTGAATCATATCCATTCTTGTCAAAGCATCTACTAAATTTTCAGACTTAAGTATTACTTCCATGTAGCCTACAGTTCCGTTTTTATACATTACTCTCAAACGGTCTTCCAAAATAGTATTATTGTTGTCTATGTCATTATTTAACTGTTCAATTTGTTGCTTAGATTCTTCTATTTTCATAGTTATTTCTTCTTTTTGAAGCTCATAACTATCAACTTCTAAGCTTAAAGCTCTGATTTCACCATCCAAGGCATCTATTTCCTGCTGTACACTTTTTTGTTGACCCTTGAGTTCATCTGCTTTTTGTCGAAGTTCTTTTATTTGATTTTCGATTTGCTTTTGTTTTTGTTGCATATCAGCAATACTTCCCCCTGCTGTTACAGGAAAAATACTTAATACACTCATAATAACTAAAGTAAGTAAAACACTTTTCTTAAACATAACCCCTCTCCTATACACTTAAGAATTTTTT
>JAEZGU010000153.1 GCA_023416855.1 Bacillota bacterium | reverse complement strand
CCATATAAGCTTCTTAAGATTCGGTACAAGAACTCCCGTTGTGCTACCTTCAAGAATTTATGGAGACGATGAGCTTTTAAGCATTTTAGAACATTACAACCAAATAAAGCAAATCTATGTTATTACTCATTTTAATCATCCTAACGAAATTACAAATGAATCTACTATGGCAGTTGAAGCTCTTAGAAAAATTGGAGTTGTTGTAAGAAATCAAACAGTCTTACTAAATGGTGTAAATGATACTTCAGAAGTATTGGCAAGCTTAATGAGGAACTTAGTTGAAATAGGCGTGAATCCATACTATATATTTCAATGCAGACCTGTATCGGGAGTTAAAAACCAGTTTCAAGTACCTTTTATAAAAGCTATAGATATAATTGATGAAGCAAGATTGAAACTAAGTGGATTAAGTAAAAGCTTTAAATATGCCATGAGCCACCCTACAGGTAAAATTGAGATAATTGGAAAATTATATGATAACGAAGTTCTTTTTAAATATCATCAAGCAAAATATGAAAAAGACCAAGGAAGATTATTAAACATTAAAGTAACTAATGAGCAAGCTTGGCTTGATTATATAATATAAGCGGAATGTGAATTTCGCTTTTTTTATTACTTAGCATATTAAACTACTATTAATTATAGAATAACATATATAATATAGAAAATAATTAATAATAAAAACAAGTTTAAACACATAAAGTTTATGGTATCAATGTTAAAAAGGCGGTGAGAAATATGCAAAATATAAGTGATTTAAATACTACTTCAATTATTCTCAGGATTTTGTTATCTATGGTATGTGGTGGTTTATTAGGACTTGAAAGAAGTATAAAAAACAGACCTGCAGGTTTTAGAACTTATATGTTGGTATGTTTAAGTTCAAGTTTAATAATGATGACAAATCAATTTATCTTCAATAATTATGGCGGTGGCGATCCGGCTCGTTTAGGTGCGCAAGTAATAAGTGGTATCGGTTTTTTAGGAGCAGGAACAATTTTAGTTACAAGCAGGAGCCAAGTAAAGGGTTTGACGTCTGCAGCTGGTTTATGGTCCTCAGCTTGTCTTGGTTTAGCAATCGGAACAGGTTTCTATTATGGAGCAATCATAGTTGCTGTTGCAGTTTTATTAATAGTTACCTTATTCAAGAAAATTGAAGACTATGTTACATCTAATAATAAAACAATTACTCTATATACCTCATTTTCATCCTTGGAGCATTTTGATAAATTTATTAGTTATATTCATAAATTGAATTACAAAATTATAGATATTGAAATAACAAAGGATTCTTCATTAAAAGAACTATCTGTAATAGCAATACTAATATTAGAAGCAACAAAAAAATTCAACCATACATTAGCTTTACACAAATTCAGTTCCTTTGAAGGTTTAGTTCATTTAGAGGAATTAAAATAAAAAAGCCCCAAAGGGCTTTTTTTATACTAATAGTTCTTGTTCAGCAGCTTCTTCCTCAGCTTCTTCATCAGAAGATTTTCCTCTTTTTGTTTCAACTATAGATAAAACTATTTGGTCAGGGTTACCATCCGGTACAATGCCCTGCGGGAATTCTAATTGAGAAATAATTATATTATCTACTCCCTTAACATTTGATACATCTACTATTACTTCATCAGGTATATCCTGAGGTAATCCTTTAACTGATATTGTATCAAGTTGTCTTAATGCCATCAATTTATTATGTTCAAGCACCTCAACTCCCTTAATTCTAATTGGTAATTCAGCTCTGATTTCTTCATTTAATGATACCTGCTGTAAATCAACATTAAGCATATTGTTAGTAACCGGAGCATAATGTATATCCATTACCATACCTGTCATAGGTTTTTCACCTTCTAAAGCAAGTTTAAAAAGTGCGTATCTCCCATAAGTTGCTAATCCCTTTCTTAGTTCATCAGCTTTAACAGCAACTGAGATTGATTCCTTGCCCTTACTAGAAATACTTGCAGGTATATATCCGTTATTTCTAAGTTTTCTGCTTGCTCTCGAGTTTGTAACAGTCCTTCTTTCAATGTTTAAAATTCCTTGTTGCATTGTATCCTCCTATAATACATATTAAAATTTAAGTTTTTTATAACACCCCACTAATTATAGTTTTGTTTTAGTTATAAAAATAAGTTGAATTCTTGGAAATTCAACTTATTATATTATATTTTAATTATACTATGATTATTCAAAATTGTCAATCAATTTCCAATTTTCCTATTTCTTCAAGCAATGTCTGGACAATTTCTTCCTCTTTTACTTTCCTTATGATTTCGCCTTTTTTAAATAAAAGAGCTTCACCCACACCACCGGCAATACCGATATCACATTGTCTTGCTTCTCCCGGACCATTAACTGCACATCCCATAATAGCTACAGAAATAGGTTTGTTAACATTTTTTAAGCCTTCTTGAATTTTCTTCGAAAGTTCAATTAGTTCAATTTTTGTTCTGCCACAAGTAGGACATGTAATATAATTAATACCGAAATTTCTTAGCTCTAAACTTTTTAATATTTCTCTTGCAACTTTAACTTCTTCTCTTGGGTCGTCTGTTAATGAAATCCTTAATGTATCTCCTATTCCGTCTGCTAAAAGTGCCCCAACTCCAATTGCTGATCTTATGCTTCCTTCAAATAATGTACCTGCATGTGTTATACCCAAATGAAGAGGGTAATCTCTTTTTTGCACCATAGCTCTATAGGCATCAATAGTCATTTTAATATCTGTTCCCTTCATCGATATAACAATATTATTATAATCTAAATCTTCTAATATTTTTACATGCTCCAATGCAGATTCAACCATTCCCTGTGACGTTGGTTTTCCATCATATTTCTTTAATATTTCCTTATGTATACTACCAGCATTTACCCCAATTCTAATAGGTATATTTCTTGGTTTAGCCATTTCGACAATTTTTTGCACTCTATCTATACTACCAATGTTACCTGGGTTAATTCTTAACTTATCTATACCATTTTCTATACTTTTTAATGCAAGACGATAATCAAAATGAATATCTGCAACTATGGGAATACGAATCTGCTTTTTTATTTCGGATATTGCTTCTGCATCTTCTGTATCTGCTACAGCAACTCTTATTATTTCACATCCAACATCTTGTAGCTGATGTATTTGATTAACGGTTGATTTAATATCTTTAGTAAAGGTATTAGTCATTGATTGTACAGGAATAATTGCTTCTCCACCAACTTGTACATCTCCAACCATTACGCTTCTTGATTTTCTACGGACTATTTTATCCATTATAACCTCCCATAACGATAGATTTACAATAGAAAAGCAATTGATTAGCTATTGTAATGCAATTGAAAATCTTATGTCATCCATTGCTTATCCATCGCCTATCTATTGCCTAACCATTGATTATTCTATTGTTAAATTCTAAAAATTCGCAGTATATCTTTATATGTAATAAACAACATAAAGCCAATCAAAGCAACAAAACCAATAAAATGAATATATCCTTCCTTTTCTGCAGGAATTTTCTTACCTCTTATTCCTTCTACCGCTAAGAAAAACAACTTGCTTCCATCCAAGGCAGGTATAGGGAGTAAATTCATAAAACCAAGGTTTATGCTAATAAACGCAGCCAAGTTTAATAACGATAACAATCCGCTCTCTGCCGCTTCACCGACCATTGATATAACCATTATTGGTCCACCTAAGGCATCACTGCCTAATTTACCTGTTATTAATTGACTTATTGTTACAAACATAAGCTCAATATAATAAACTGTTTTATATGCTGATGATGAAATTGCAGTTGTAAATGATTTTTCTAACTGAGTGTTAAATTTTACAGTAATCTGTTTTTGTGGAACAATGCTAAAGTCAATTATCTCACCTTTTCTATCTACTGTAACCTTTATAGGATCTCCTTCATTTGATTGATCTACCAGTTCTGTTAATTCTGACCATGAATTTAGACTTATATCATTTATTTTTATAACCTTGTCACCATCTTTTATTCCAGCCTTATAGGCAGGAGTTGTCAAATCGGATGGTGATACTGTTGTTGTTGGTTTCCCATCTACAATCTCCGTTGAAATACCAATCATTTTTCTATAGTTGTTTTCTATAGTTGCTTGTTTTAACTGTCCATTTCTCTCATATTCAACAGTATAATTAGTACTATTCGGATTTATTATTTCATAAAAAATATCTTCCCATATATATGCCTTATCACCGTTTATTGAAACTATTTTATCTCCAGATCTAAGCCCTGCTCTGTATTCATTTGAATTTTCATCAATATAATCAATATGATTACCATAAACACCAAAAGAAAATGCAATTATAATGAATAGCACTAATGCTAAAGCATAATTCATTAATGGACCTGCAGCTATCACCTTTGCTCTTTGCAATATTGTCTTAGTACTAAAACTTGTTGCTGTTTTTATGTCTTCTTCTTCACCTTCCATTTGAACAAATCCGCCAATAGGAATAGCTCTAATTGAATAGATAGTGCCTTTTTTTTCTGTTTTTATTAAAGTTGGTCCCATACCTATTGCAAATTCATATACTTTTATACCTACACTTTTTGCTGCTTTATAATGTCCATACTCGTGTACAAGTACAATTGCAGAAAATACAAGTATAGATGCAATTAATGTCAACAAATTATACCTCCTATAGGAAATGCTGAACAAAGTAATACACTGTTGGAGCCACAAACATGACACTGTCAAATCTGTCCATTATTCCACCATGTCCCGGTAACATATTACCAAAATCCTTTATTCCGTTTTCCCTTTTAATTTTTGATGCTGTAAGATCGCCTGCCATTGAAAAAACAGATGCACTCACACTAAATATTATAATGTAAATATATTTATTTATGCTTAAATAATTGAAAAATAACAGTGAAAAAATAGTGCAACCTATTATTCCACCAATAGCACCCTCAATTGTTTTATTAGGGCTTACTTGAGGATAAAGCTTATGACGACCTAATAATTTCCCACTGAAATAAGCAAATGTATCTGTACCAAAAGCTATAATATATACAAGCCAGACATAAGGTGAGCCATTTAACAGCATCATATGGTACATAAAAAATACTACATATGTTCCAATTAATATAATCTTTGAAAGCTTACAAATATCAACTTTTTTATTAAATACAAAAACAAGAAAATTCAATGATATGTATAAAAATAGAAAGAAATCAAAAAAGTGCCTGTACTCTGTTATTTTTTCAATAAACAAAGCAATAGCAAACAAGTAATTTACAATTGCTCCATAATCAAAACCGTCATTGAAGTAAACCTTTGAAAGCTCAAAAATTGCAATACATGTAATGCCAAAATAAACAAAATCATAAAGAGTTCCACCGTAATATGTTACATAAGCTATAAATGCTCCACCTGCAACTCCTGTAATTACCCTTTTTCTCATCACAACACCGCCTTAGTTACCGAATCTCCTTTTTCTGCTTTGAAAGTTGCGTATTGCCTTTAGTAATTCTTCTTTATTAAAATCCGGCCACAAAACATCTGTAAAATAAAATTCTGTATAAGCAAGTTGATACAATAAAAAATTGCTTAAACGAATTTCGCCACTGGTTCTTATTAAAAGATCCGGGTCCGGCATTCCTTTAGTAAATAAATAGTCCTTAAATTTTTCTTCATTTAATTCATCTATATTAATATTATCATTTTCATAATCATTAACTATACTTTTAACTGCATTAATTATTTCATTTCTTGAACCATAACTTAATGCAATGTTTAAGTGTAGTGTTTTATTGTTCTTAGTAAGCTCTATAGAGCGTTCAACTTCTTTTTTTGTTTTTGATGGTAAATCTTCAATATTACCCATTAAAGTAATTTTAACATCATTTTTATGTAAATAATCAAGTTCTTGTACTATGAAATCCACAAGCAAATTCATTAAGTAATCTACTTCTTTTTTATCTCTTTTCCAATTTTCTGTTGAAAAAGCATAAATTGATAAATATTTTATTCCTAAAGATACACAATTTCTAACTAAATCTGTTACTCTTTGTGCACCTTCTTTATGTCCAAATTTTGTTGATAAGTTATTTAATTTAGCCCATCTCCTGTTTCCATCCATTATAACAGCAAGATGTTCTGGTATTAATTCCAATATTTCCTCAGAATTCATAAAAATCTCTCCTCAAGAGCTTAATTAATCTTTACTCATTACAAAAAATACAACTCAGGCTTATGATATCATAAGCCTGTATAACAGACTAATAGTATGAAATATATATGGTAACGGAACCGTCTAAAACATTCTGTCTAATTACATATGGTTTATTTAAATCATTAAACTTTTTATTTGTTCCTGTTACCTTTTTTATATTTATAACTCTATAATTTTTTTCCAGTATTGTTATTGCATCCTTTAGTGGATAACCTGTTAAATTATCCATACTAAACCTCTAATACTTCTTTTTCCTTTTCTTTATAAATGTCATCTACTAACTTTATATATTTGTCGGTAATTTTCTGAGCTTCTTCTTCAGCTTTTTTTAAATCATCTTTAGTAAGCTCGCTTGATTTTTCCATTTTCTTAAACTCTTCAATTGCATCTCTTCTAATATTTCTTACAGCAATTTTTGAGTTTTCTGTTTCTTTTTTTACTAATTTCAATAAATCTCTTCTTCTTTCCTCTGTTAAAGGAGGAATAGATAATCTTATAAGTTTACCGTCATTAGTTGGGTTGATGCCTAAATCTGATGCTAAAATAGCTTTTTCAACTTCTTTAAGTAAACTTCCATCCCATGGTTGAATAACAATAGTTCTTGGGTCCGGCACAGATATATTTGCTACCTGATTAATTGGAGTCATAGTACCGTAATAACTTACTTGAATTTTGTCAACTAACTTAGGATTGGCTTTTCCTGCTCTTATTGTTGCTAACTCTTCTTTAAGATAAGCAATTGATTTTTTCATTGATTCTTCTGAACTATTAATTAAATCTTTATACATCTTATACCTCCTTTATTATTGTTCCTATATCGTCACCCATAATTATTTTTTCTATGTTTTCAGTATTTTCAATGCCGAATACTAATATAGGAATTTTATTATCCATACATAAAGATGTTGCTGTTGAGTCCATTATTTTTAGACCTTTGTTTAAAACATCAATATATTTTAGTTCATTATATTTTACTGAATTAGGATTTTTATTTGGGTCATCAGAGTATACTCCATCAACACCATTTTTAGCAAGAAGTATTATATCAGCATTTATTTCTGCTGCTCTTAGTGCTGCTGTTGTATCTGTTGAAAAATATGGGTTTCCAGAACCACCTGAGAAAATTACAACTCTACCTTTTTCCAAGTGCCTTACAGCTCTTCTTCTGATATACGGCTCTGCTATTTGTCTCATTTCAATTGCAGTTTGCAATCTTGTTTCAACACCGATATTTTCAAGTGCGTCTTGCAATGCCAAACCGTTTATTATTGTCCCCAACATGCCCATATAATCAGAAGTAGTTCTATCCATTTCTGTAGCGCTTGCTCCTCTCCAGAAATTTCCTCCCCCTACAACTATAGCAACTTCTACACCCATTTCATTAATGTTTTTAATAACATTTGAAATTCTATTTACTATTTTTGCATCGACGCCATGTTTAGCATTTCCAGCTAAGGCTTCTCCGCTTACTTTTAAAACAATTCTTTTATATCTAAGGTCCATAAATTCCTCCAAGGTTTTATTGTATTAAAGGAGAACCATTAGGTTCTCCATTTTAAGCTATATTTACCTCTGGTTTACTGACCCATTTGTTTCGCTACTTCTTCAGCAAAGTTTTCAGATTTCTTTTCTATTCCTTCACCAACTTCATATCTTTGTACACCTACAACTTTTATGTCTTTACCTAAGCTCTTAGCAGTATTTTCGATATGTTTTTTAACAGTAACATCTCCATCTTTAACAAAAGCTTGTTCTAATAAACATACTTCTTTAAGTTCTTTTTGTAATCTGCCTTCAACCATTTTTTCTACTATATTTCTTGGTTTACCTTCATTTAATGCTTGAGCAATTAATATTTCTCTTTCATGAGCTATAAATTCAGGATCAACATCGTCTGTAGAAATATATTTAGGATTCATTGCTGCAACTTGCATAGCTAAATCTTTTCCTAAAACCTCAAGAGCTTCTTTATCTCCTTCTGATTCTAAAGCAATTATTACAGATATTTTACCGCCAGCATGTATATACGGTACAACAGCGCCGTTTTCAACACTTTCAACAGCAAATCTTCTAATTGTCATATTTTCGCCTATTTTAGCTATTTTATCTGTTAATATTTCTTGAAGAGTTTTTCCTTCTTCTAATTTAACAGCTTTTAATGCTTCTACATCTTGAACTCCTTGTTCTAAAGCAACTTTAGCAACAGTTTCAACGAAGCCTCTAAATTCTTCATTTTTCGCTACGAAGTCTGTTTCAGAGTTTACTTCTACTACTATACCTTTTTTTCCATCTGTAGATACTATACCGTATGTAAGTCCTTCTGCAGCTATTCTATCTGCTTTCTTTGAAGCTTTTGACAATCCTTTTTCTCTTAGGTAGTCAATCGCCTTTTCTATGTCTCCACCTGTTTCTGATAAAGCTTTTTTGCAGTCCATCATACCTGCATTAGTTTTGTCTCTTAATTCTTTTACCATTGAAGCTGTAATTTCCATTTAATAACCTCCAAAATTTAAAAAGCAAGGCGTAAGGAAAAAATTCCTAACCCCTTACTTTGTTTTTTATTTTATTATTCTTCTATGCTTTCTTCTACTTTTTCTAATTCTTCTTCTGTTACATCATCTTCTGTTTCTACTTCTTCAGTAAATTGAACTCCTTGTTTTCCTTCAAGTACTGCATCTGCTAATGTTGCAGTAAGTAATTTAACCGCTCTTATAGCATCGTCATTACCAGGAATTACGAAGTCTACTTCATCAGGATCACAGTTAGTATCTACAATTGCTACAACTGGTATTCCTAATATTTTAGCTTCTTGAACAGCTATTTTTTCTTTTCTTGGATCTACAACAAATATAGCGCCAGGAAGTTTTTCCATATTTTTAATTCCGCCTAAGAATTTTTCCAATCTATCAGCTTCATTTTTTAACTTGAAAACTTCTTTCTTTGTAAGAAGATCAAAAGTACCATCTTCTTCCATTGCTCTTAATGAATTTAATTTGTCAATTCTTTTTCTGATTGTAGAATAGTTTGTAAGCATACCTCCCAACCATCTTTGGCTTACAAAGTGCATTCCACATCTTGTAGCTTCAGATTTAGTTGATTCTTGAGCTTGCTTCTTAGTTCCAACGAATAAAACTTCATCGCCGTTTGCTACAACTTCTTTAATAAAGTTGTAAGCTTCATCTACTTTATCACTTGTTTTTTGTAAGTCGATAATATAGATTCCATTTCTTTCTGTAAAAATGTACTCTGCCATCTTTGGATTCCATCTTCTTGTTTGATGACCAAAGTGAACTCCTGCTTCAAGCAGTTTTTTCATGCTAATTATAGCCATATTTAATTTCCTCCTTTTGTTGTTACCTCCAGAATTTTCAACTCATTCAAAAGACCTTTCGGCACAACTCTTGCATGATCTAAATCTGTGCGTAATTATGTTTAAGTATATCATAGCCATTTTTATTTGGCAACTATTTTTATTTAGATTGACAATTTTTATTTATACATGCTGTTTTATTATCCTTAACAACCATCATTTCATTGCATGATGGGCATTTTTCATTTGTTGGCTCAAGCCATGACATAAACTTACACTCAGGATAATTTGTACATCCAAAAAACCTTCTACCCGCTTTAGAAAATTTAACTGCTATTTTTCCACCACAAAGAGGGCAATTAACATCAATAGTTTTTAATATAGGCTTTGTATTCTTGCAATCCGGATAATTAGAACATGCTAAAAATTCACCGTATCTACCTTTTCTCTTAAGCATTTTTGACCCACAGTTTTCACATATTTCATCTGTTTCCTCTGCTTGTTCTGTTGCGTTTAAGGGCTTTGTATTTTTACATTCAGGATAGTTTGGGCATGCTAAAAACTTACCGTATCGTCCTTTTTTTATAACCATAAAGGAATCACAATTCTCGCATTTTACATCACTTACTTCATCCTTTATTTCTATTTCTTCCATTTCTTTTTCTGCAATGTCCAATTCTGTTTTGAAACCTTTATAAAATTCTTTAATTACTTCTTTCCATTCTTTTTTACCTGATGCTATTTCATCTAAATTATTTTCCAATTCAGCAGTAAATTTGTCATTTACAATTTTAGAGAAATACTTTTCCATCATTTCAGTTACCAAAAATCCCATGTCTGTAGGAATTAAATAGCTTTTATCCTTAACAATATAGTCTCTACTGGTTATTGTAGTTATGGTAGGTGCATAAGTACTTGGTCTGCCTATGCCTCTTTCTTCTAAATCTTTAATTAGACTTGCTTCTGTGTAACGTGCAGGCGGCTGCGTGAAATGTTGTTCTGGCAACACCTTAGTTATTTCAAGCTTTTCATCTACTTCTACAATTGGTAATAGCTTACTTTCTGATTCATCACTGTATTTGTACACTGCTTTATAACCATCAAATACCAACACTTTTCCGTTAGATTCAAATATATTGTTATTATTATTTAATAACACTTTTGTTACATCATATTCTGCATCAACCATTTGTGAAGATACAAATCTTTTCCATATTAAATTATACAGTTTATATTGATCATTTGTTAAGCTATCTTTTATTAATTCAGGATTTCTAAATACAGATGTAGGCCTAATAGCCTCATGTGCATCCTGTACTTTGTTTTCATTTTTCTTAGATTTAGTATATGTTCTGTTTAAATAATATTTTTCACCAAAATTACCTAAAATATATTCTTTGGCATTTGTTATTGCTTCATCTGATAATCTAAAAGAATCAGTTCTTATATAAGTTACAAGACCTACGCTTCCCTCACCTTTTATGTTTACGCCCTCATAAAGTTGCTGAGCAACCATCATTGTTTTTTTAGCAGTAAAATTAATTCTTCTATTTGCTTCTTGCTGTAAACTACTTGTCGTAAAAGGAGCACTTGGTTTAGAATAGCTTTTTGTTTTGTCAATTTTAAATACATTTATTTTTTCATTATCAAGGCTGTTTAAAATTTCATTAACTTCATTTTCATTTTTTATTTTTATTTTATTAACCTTATTATTATTGTAATTCCCTATATATTTAGCAGTAAATTTCTTTTTTAACTTTTTAACTTCCAATTCAAGAGACCAGTATTCTTCGGGCTTGAATTCCATTATTTCTCTTTCTCTGTCTATTACCAATTTAAGAGCAACAGACTGAACTCTACCTGCGCTTAAACCCTTTTCTATCTTTTTCCACAACAAAGGACTAATGTTGTAACCAACCAATCTATCAAGTATACGTCTTGCTTGCTGGGCATCAACTAAATCAATATTTATTTTTCTTGGATTCTTGCTTGCTTTTTTAATTGCATCCTTTGTTATTTCATTAAATTCAATTCTTATTTCCTTGTTTTCGTCTAAATTTAAAATCTTAGACAAATGCCAAGAAATAGCTTCACCTTCCCTATCAGGGTCAGTTGCAAGATATACATTATCAGCTTTTTTAGCTTCTTTTTTTAATTCCTTTATTACATCCCCTTTGCCCCTAATAGTGATGTAATTGGGCTCAAAATTATTATCAACATCTATTCCTAATTTACTTTTAGGCAAATCACGTATATGTCCAACTGAAGCCTTAACAGTGAAATTTTTGCCTAAAAATTTACTTATCGTCTTTGCTTTTGCTGGAGATTCAACTATTACTAAATTATTCATTACTTCCTCCAATACCGCTAACTTGTATAAAAAAAATCATATATAACATATAATACATTTTTTTATTTGTCAATAGAAATGACTTTTAGTTATATTTATATAAGAAGTAAAATGTCGAAAATGCTACATTTAGGTATCTTTTTTATAATTTAGGAATATAATGTACAAACAAACATAAAGAAGGTGTTATTTTGAACAATAATTATTATACATTCAGCGAATACATGAAAAATAATGATAACAAATTAACTGCTTCCATGGAAGATTATCTTGAAATGATTTATAGGCTATCCTCAGATAGAGGATTTACAAGAATAAATGAATTATCTGATGCGTTAAATGTACATCCACCATCAGCTACTAGAATGGTACAAAGATTAGGAAAACAAAACCTTTTAAAATATGAGAAATATGGTGTTATTATGTTAAAGGATGAAGGCAAATTATTAGGTGAGTTGCTTATAAAACGCCATCAAACAATAGAAACCTTTTTACGATTAATGAATATACCGGATAATATGTTGTTAAACGAAACAGAAAAAATAGAACATACTTTAAGTGCGGAAACTCTGAAGTGCTTTCAAAAATATATCTCTTTTATAAATGATAATCCTGATATTTTAGAAAAGTTCAAAAGCTATAAAATATAATGAGATTCTTCACTAACCATCGTTAGACGTTAGCGAAAAATCTCATTTTATTACTAATTAATCTTATTTAATAAGTTGCTGATAGCTGTTGCTGCCTCAGAATATTTAAATGTACTTAAAGGAGATATAGTTTCCTCATCAATTCCATTAAAAATTTTAGTGCTTAATACTTTCTTCACATGAGGGTACGCCCAATCTGCTACATCATGCTTATCATTAAATTTTTCTATTCTTTCATCAACAACAGATGATATTTTAGCATAATCCATTGCTCTTGAGTACATGGACATCGCTTCCTGTCTTGTAATATAATCATTTGGTTTAAATGTACCATCTGTATAACCTTTAACTATACCACTTTCAACCGCTAAAGCTATGGCTTCTGATATTTCGCTATAAGGATTTACATCTGTAAATTTATTTTTATCCAATGAATTATTACTTTCGATTTTTAAAGCACGAGTAATATATTCTGCAAATTCACTTCTTTTTATAAGTCCTTCAGGGTTAAATGTATCTAAATTTCTAATTATATTTTTAGAAGCTAAATCTCTAACTATTTCCTCTGACCAATGATTTTCAAGCAACTTAACATTAATGGGTCTTAAAATTTCAGTTAAAGCATTTAGCAATACTTGACTTGGGTCATGACTTAATTCCCAAATCATTACACCTCCAAGGTTATTTGATTTTATATAGTCTGCTTTAGAGCTCAATGATTGTTCATCATCATATGAAATGAATGATGAACCGTTATATAGCCATGGTACCATAGATTCATCATGATAGTATTTTTTAAAATCTGCATCACTTAAATACTTAGTTGTAATTGTGTTATAATTTACTGCTTTTGCATCTTGAAATGTTTGATATAAACCATTATTAATATTTTTAACTCCGTTAAACATATAACCGTAAAACGGTACGCCTACTACTATTTTATCCTTAGAAAAACCTCTGTTTTCCCATGCCTTTGCACTTTGATCAATGCTCCATTTATATTGAGGACTGTTATCATTATTACTATATAGTGGAGAATTAAAGTCAGCATAACTATCCCATGATCCATGGATATCGTATGTCATAATATTTGCATAATCTATGTATTGCTGCACTTTTTCCGGTTCAATATTGTTTAAATAATAATTACTTGCTCCTCCTGCTATGGTCAACAAATAATGTTTGTTATCTATCTTACCTTGTTCATCTAACTTCTGACGAATTTCTTTTAATAAAAGTGTGAAATTCTGTTTATCAGAAACTCTGTTAATATTTGTAGATAACCCACCTGCAACCGGATATTCCCAATCTAAGTCAACTCCATCTAATTTGTACTCTGTAATTATATCAACACAACTTTTTGCAAAATCCGTTCTTGTTTTCTCTGTACTTGCAGCATCATAAAATTTACCGGACCAAGTCCAACCTCCTACTGAAATAAGTATTTTCAAATCAGAATTTACTGATTTTAACTCATTTAGTTTCTTTAAATTTGTAGGATCCTTATCTGGATATCCTAAAACTATTTTATTGTTTTGTATATTTGCAAATGCATAATTTATATGTGTGAGTTTTTTTGCATCTAATTTATCAGGAGTAAATCCCGAATAAGATGACCAAGCAGTATAATAACCTACTACTCTATAGCTCTCACTTTTTATTTCATCACTGTAAACAAATTTATTATTACAAAACGTTGTCAAAATAATAATTAATAAAGTTATTATTAATGTTTTCGTATGTAGTTTTTCCATATGTAATAACGCCCTCCCCAAGATGTTAAACATATTATATAGAAAAACTCATAATAATTACATGAGCAAAAAATGGTACTCTTTTTTATTCTTAGCTATATAGCCATAATAATCCATACAAAACTTACTACTATTTATCCCAATAAAAAATTCTAAACATATAATATAGGTAATATAAAAAATACAAATTAAGGTGGTTTCATGATTGCTAATAGTTTAAATAATTCTAATAATTCAAATATACAAAACCCAAAGGTAATTGAAGCTATTACCATAGGTAGATTAGCTCCTGATTTTATTGCTTTATCAACACAAGGATACATCAGATTGTCAGATTACAAGGGTAAATGGTTAATGTTAACAAACCATCCATTTGCTTTTGGTGCAGTATCAACCACTGAAGTGATAAACTTAGCGCTTTTACAACCGGAAATGGAAAAGAGAAACATTCAAATATTAGCTTTAACGACTTGTAGTAATACTACTAATTTATCATGGTTGTATGATATTTATCAAAAAACCGGTATAACCGTTCCATTTCCTATAATTGATGATACCAGATTACAAGTTTCGGAATTGTATGGCATGATAAATCCCGACAGATTATATGGAGAAACTATCAGAAATACCTTTATTATTAACCCACAAGGTTTTATTAGAGCCATATTAATATTGCCAAATACATGTGGAAGAAGCGGGGCAGAATTATTAAGAGTAATAGATTCACTTCAAATAACTGAGAAATATAATCTTTATACTCCTGCCGATTGGCAATTAAATGATCCTTTATTGCTTCCTTCTCCTACAAATTTTGATGCACTTTTAGAAAGACAAGAAAATCAAGCAAATTTAGGCATAAATTGCCCCTTCTGGTATGTATGTTATGTAGATCAGCCTGTTGAAAATGCAGATGAACCAAATATAGCTCCTCAGTAAAGTTGGATAAAATTAAAAAATAATATATAAATATTTAGTAATTTATGGTATAATATAAAAAAATGTAATGCATGGAGGAGCTATGCTTTCTATAATTAAAACATGCGTTCTTTATGGTCTTGAAGGTTATGAAATTGATGTAGAAACGGATATATCCGGTGGTATGCCTGTTTTTAATATAGTAGGTCTACCGGATATATCAATCCGAGAATCAAAGGAACGTGTTCGTTCTGCAATTAAAAACAGTGGTTACAGCTTTCCTGTCAGCAGAATAACTGTTAACTTATCACCTGCTAATCTAAAAAAAGAAGGAAGTCAAATTGACCTACCCATTGCCTTAGGTATTCTTTGCGCAAGTAAAGTTATTGAAAATAATATTGATGATAAACTATGTGTAATAGGTGAACTGTCTTTAGACGGAAGAATAACAGCCGTAGACGGTGCATTACCCATGGCTATTGCTATGAGAAACAATGGCTTTAATAAAATTATTGTACCTTCGGAAAACAAAGAGGAATGTGGTGCCATAGAAGGCATAGAAGTAATCCCTGTTGATAGCTTAAAAGATTTAATAAGCTTCTTAAAAGGTTTTATATATATAGAGCCATACAAAGTTTTATATGATAATACAGAATCAAATGAAGAACCTACTGAAGATTTTTCAGAAATTAAGGGACAACCTGCTTTAAAAAGAGCAGTAATAATTGCCGCCGCCGGAATGCATAATATACTTTTTTTGGGATCGCCTGGCTCCGGAAAAACTATGATTGCCAGAAGAATTCCTACCATTTTACCCGATTTGACATTTGATGAGTCTTTAGAAGTTACAAAAATATACAGCATATCAGGACTATTAAATAAAAAAGGATTAATAAAAAAACGACCTTTTCGCTCTCCTCACCATACATCATCAAGAGTAGCTATGGCAGGCGGTGGTCCAAGACCGAGTCCCGGTGAAGTATCATTAGCACATTACGGTGTTTTGTTTCTTGATGAAATCCCGGAATTTCCTAAAAATGTAATTGAAGTATTAAGACAACCAATGGAAGATGGAAATATTTCTATATCACGGGCAAACGGTTCCTTTACATTTCCGGCTAAATTTATGATGGTTGCTTCCATGAACCCCTGTCCGTGCGGTTACTTAGGAGATCCCAATCATGAATGTTCCTGTAATCAAGGTCAAATAAGCAAATACTTAGGTAAAATCTCCGGGCCGTTATTAAATAGAATTGACATACAAATAGAAGTTTCACCTGTTAAATATGAGGATTTAAAAAATGATAACAAAGAGGAAACATCATACGAAATAAAAAATCGTATCATTAATGCACGAGAAATACAAAAAAAGAGATATGATAAATTAGGCATATTAACAAATTCTGAACTAAACGGAAAGCACATATCAAAATATTGTAAAATAAACAGTGAATCTGAAAGCTTATTAAAAGATGCTTTTGAAAAATTAGGACTCAGTGTTAGGGCATATAACAAAGTACTAAAAGTTGCAAGAACCATAGCTGATTTAGAAAACAGTGAAAATATTGAAACAGTACATGTAGCAGAAGCCATTCAGTATAGAAACTTAGACCGTAAATATTGGAGGTAGTATGGAGAGTTTAAATATAAACCAATTAGCACTTGCTTGGCTTAATTCTATAAATGGTATATCAAACAGAAAAATCGATAGCATATTAGACTATTTTAACGGAAACACAAAAGATTTATGGGACAACTTTGAAGTTGAAAAATATAACTTAAAAACATTATCTAATAAATTAATTGCTGCATTGTCAAATTCTAAGGAAAGCTTTGAAGAAAAAATAATAAATAAATTACAGGACGAAAATGCCCATATTATTACTATCTTTGATGAAAGCTACCCCAAAAAACTAAAGCAAATAGCGGGTGCTCCATATGTTTTGTATTATAAAGGCAATATAGAAGATATAGATAATTTATCAATTGCTGTTGTAGGTTCACGTAAAGCAACCACATACGGTAAGTTTACCGCTGAAAAACTAACACGTGAGTTAAGCCTATTAGGTGTTAACATAGTCAGTGGACTGGCATCAGGAATTGATACTGTCGCACATAAAACTGCTATAAAAAACAATGTAAGAACCTTCGGTATAATAGGATGTGGCATAAATGTTGTCTACCCTAAGAGCAATGAAAAACTTTATAGTGAAATTGTAGAAAAAAACGGAGCTGTAATCACAGAATACACCTTTGGTATGGAACCTATGCCCAATAACTTTCATGATAGGAATAGAATAATTAGCGGTCTTTCTGATGGCGTGTTGGTTATAGAAGCACAAGAAAAAAGCGGTACATTAATAACAGCAGGACATGCTGCTAATCAAGGCAAAGAAATATTTGCGGTTCCGGGTAACATTGATAGCTTTTACAGCAAAGGTACAAACGGATTAATTAAAGACGGTGCTAAAATTACCACTTCAATAAATGATATAGTAGAAGAAATTTTAGAACTTAAAGAAAGAACTAATATAAAAAGAAATTACATTGATTATAGTAAATTGTCTGAACAAGAAATAATCATATTGAATTGCCTACAATCAGGTAGCAAGACCATATTTCAAATAAATGAAGAAACCTGTCTTGATACAGGAATACTTTTAAGTCGCCTTACATTTTTGGAAATGAAAGGCGTAATAAAACAAATTTCCGGCAACAGGTTTATCTTGAATTTATAATAATTCTTTAAATGATTCAATATATACATCACTTATTAATTCTATATTTTTTCTTTTGTCTTTAAAATATTTGTCGTACACACCTATGGTGTAAAAATTAGCTTCTTTGGCTGTAATTAAAGCAAAATCAGAATCTTCATAAACTGTAATTTCTGATGGTTCAGCTTTTAATTTTTTTGCTGCATAATAAAAAATATCAGGTTGATTTTTACCCACACCAACTTCATCACAGCTTGAAATAAATTGAAAATAGTCAAAAATGTTTAATCGTTTTAATGCGATCTCTATCATATTTAATGGTGTTGCTGATGCAATACACATTTTAATATTATTATCTTTCAACTTCTTCAAATAATCTTTTACATAAGGTTTTAATTCCAACTCATTTTTATATTTTTCTTCCATTATTTTATACATATCATTAAGCATTTCATCTACACTTAAATCAATGCTAAATGCTTTTTTCAAATATTCTGTTGCTTGTCTTAAAGTCATTGGTTTTATTATTTCATTTAAATTACTCGGCACTTTAATTCCTTTGCTACTAAGGAAATCTTGTCCTAATTTATTCCAAGCTTCCATTGATTCAAGTAATGTACCATCTAAATCAAAAATTGCATAATTAAAATTAAAATTTACCATTTTTCCTCCACAACAATCTCATTCTTTATATTCCCAATTTATCAAACTATTTATGATTATAATATCATTTATATAAGAAATAATAAAGATGAAACAAAAATATAAATTTTGTGTTTCAAAAATCATTATAAAGAGGTGTATTTGTACGAAAAATAAAATTGCGTATTTATTAGTAGCAATTTTAGCTTTTACTAATGTATCAGCTTTTGCTATGGTTCAGACTGCACCGCCCGTTAACACAAATTATGAACAAAGAGTTGTTCAATTAGTTAACGCAGAACGACAAGCATATGGGTTGCCTGCTCTTTATTATGATCAAGCAATTTCAAATGTAGCAAGAACCAAATCTCAAGATATGGCTCTTAATAGGTATTTTAGTCACTATTCACCCACATACGGTATGGCAAGTGATATGCTATTAAGATTTGGTATATCTTGGTCAGCATGGGGTGAGAATATTGCTTCAGGTCAGGATACTCCTGAAGAGGTAGTTCGACAATGGATGAATTCGCCATCTCATAGAGATAACATTTTAGCATCTCATTTTACTTTTTTAGGGGTTGGATATTACGTTGATTCATCAGGTACTCCTTATTGGACTCAAATGTTTACTACAGATGAAAAATAACCAACAAAAAACTGCATCTCATAGAGATGCAGTTTTTATATACTTATCTATTGTTCTGCATAAAATCTGGTTTAGGCATAATAAACAATTTTGGTTCTTGTAAATAGTCCTGAACTTTTCTTAACGCTTCACCAAATCTTTGATAATGCACTACTTCCCTTTCTCTTAAAAATTTAAGCGGTTCTAATACATCAGGATCATCAGTTTGATTAATTAACCATTCGTAAGTTCCTCTGGCTTTTTGCTCTGCTGCTAAATTTTCTGTAAGATCAACAATAGGATCACCTTTAACCTGTAAAAATGCTGCTGTAAATGGTGTTCCGGATGCAGCTTGAGGGTAAACTCCTCTGCCGTGATCTGTATAGTATGCACCTGCTCCGGCTTTTTCTATTTCTTCAACTGTTGCATTTTTCATTAATTGATAAACCATAGTACCTATCATTTCAAGGTGCGCCAACTCTTCGGTACCTATATCGTTTAAAGTAGCAATTGCTTCAGGTGTAACCTTTGTAAATCTTTGACTTAAATATCTTAATGATGCAGCTAACTCACCATCAGGTCCACCGTATTGTGAAATTATTTTTGTAGCTAATCCCGGATTAGGTTTTTTTATATTAATCGGGTATTGTAATATTTTGTCATATGACCACATATATATTCCCTCCTACAACTTAAAGTTTGCTTCATATTCCCATGGCCATGGTCCTTCTATCCATTGCCAAGGATATGGGCTAAGCGAATCATCTTGATTAATCATTCCAAAGTTATTGTTATATTCATCTCTAAGGATTTTGTTTTGTTTTACAAATGCATTTCGTTTTGCTAACGCATTTCTATCCGTAGGATGAGTGTTAAGATATAGCTGTAGCTCTTCTAACATCATATGAGTTGCTGCAATATCCCTTCTTAAATTCATAGCTTTTTCATTCATCTTATCCCTCCTCTTAACATTCTGATGGTCTACAGGACCTTTTTTCATTATCTAATCTATTATAAGGACTAAATAATTCCGGAAAGGCGGTTCCCGCTGCTAAGCTTTCGATTGGGTTAAATGTTTCACACATAAATTGATATGGGACGTATGCACGTGCTAATAACACGTTATCAATAACCAATTCCTGAGGTATGCAAACATCTGGATTTGGATAATACATGTCATCCCTTGATCTTCTATTATTAATCATTTTCAAGGTTCCTCCTTATGGTATTTACTTATTTTTATAATATGGCTATTGTATATTTTTGTTACATATCCAAAAGTATATATAAGAAATAAGTCGAAAAAAAGACATTCTAATTGTAGAATGTCTTCAAAATATCAATCACATAAACAGTACAATATAAAATCAATACCCTGCTTTTACAAGTGCATCTTTAACAGCATTTATAATTGCTTTGCTTGTAACAGTAGCACCTGAAACAACATCAACCTCAGTTGATTGATTTTTTACTATTCTATCTGTTACTGTTTTAATAGCGTTTGTACTTACCCCTCTTGTTTCATTATGATAGACAACATCTATACCCTTAATTATTTTATTCTCCACAGTTACTTTAACTTCAATTGGTCCACCTATACCTCTGTCCTTACCAATATATTCCCCTGTTTTGAGGACTGTTTCTTCACGTTCCGTCCAAACTGCTTTTATAGGGTTTTTGCCATTCATAACTGTTTCTTGCAATACATCATATTTGACATTTGCAGCATTTTTTCCTGATATTCTACCAAAAGCAACGGCCTCTCCCAAATTGCCTGTTCCTTGATAAATACTTGAAAATATTGATCCTAACTCTCCTGCACTGTATAAATGAGGTATGGCTTTACCACTAATTCCTAAAATTTCGCCTTTTTCATTTCTTACAGGTCCTCCCTGAGTGTTAGTAAATGAAGGAACCAATTCTACTGCATAGTATGGTGCTTTATTTATTGGCTTTAATGTTTTAGGATTTCTATTAAATTCTGTGTCCTTTCTATTACTGCAAAATTTATTGTAGTCTCTTATAGTCTTCTTTAAATTATTAGGATTTACTCCAATTTTCTTTGCAAGCTCTTCTATTGAATCAGCTTTCAAAATATAGCCCTTTTCAATTTCTTCTATGTTCCCTTCACTCCATGAGTTATAGATCGGTTGTGATAACCTTGCTGTTTCATCGAACACTGCAAATGCAGGCAATGATAATGGCATGTGTCTCCATGAACCATGAAAATCAATGTGTCCATGATTAGGAAGAACTGACTCATCTGTAAATCTCGTACCATCAGCGCCAACAAAAATTGTATTTTGAGTAGCAAAACCAGAGCTTAATACATCCCTTTCGCCTTGAATAGCATAGCCAAATGTAGTATTTGTTTCAGGGTTTAATACATTTAAATCGGGACCTGCAATATTACTCATATGCCAAAGGTCCGCACCGGCTTCCATTGCCATCTTTATACCATCACCTGTATTATACATTGCTGCTTTTGAATAGCCGTATGGTAATTGTAAATAGTCCTGTATCATCTGCTGGTTGTTTTCAAAACCACCGGTACAAAGAACAACTCCATTTTTGGCTCTTATGTTTAAAAGCCTTCCGTTATTTTCTACTTTAACTCCATGCACAGTCATTGTTTTTGGGTCTTGAATTAATCCTACTGCAGGAGATTCATACCATACTTCAATTTTATCATTTCGACTTTCTACTGCATTTTGCAATGTTGCATATAGCTTACCAGTAAACACTTCACCCTCAATTATAAGAGCATCCATAACCTCTCCTCCGGGATAATCATATTCTTGAAAAGGAAATTTTACTATATTTTTTGCACCTATAAATTCAAGCCACTTTTTACTTTCGCTTGCCTTGGATAAATATGAATTAATTATTGTATCATCAGGAGTATTGTATTTACCGCGAAGATGCTTAAAATATTCCATAGCTTTATCTATATTTTTTTCTTCTAAAGCAAGTACAGCCTGACCTGCATATCTTGTATTTCCGCCTTCTTGCCCCTTTGGAGCTTTTTCAAGCAACAACACATTGGCTCCTTCATCAGCAGCTTCAATACTTGCAGTAGCACCTGCTCCGCCATAACCAACTACTATAACATCATATTCTCCATGCCAATCTACAGTATGTTCAAAATAATAATCTTGGTTGTTATAATTAGTTTGTGTTGTTTCAAAAGAAAATCCTGTTAATGTTTGCATAATTAACACTAAGCACAATAAAATTACAAATAACTTCTTCATTTTACCTCCATTTTCTTCTTTCTTTCATTGCTATAAGCTCTTTTTTTACTTCACTATTTATTATTTTTGTTTCTAAATTCAATTCTTTCGATAGTACGCTGACTAACCTTGTGTTAAAATTCATTTTCCAGTCTGTATCCTCAGGTTCATATGTCATTGCATAAGCAACTAATCTTCCTGCATCTTCTTCAATTTTACCCTGTCTAATTAACTCAAAATCAATCCCATATATTTCGTTGTTATATATAATAAAATTTCTATAATTAACATCACCTAATATATTTTGTTTATTGTTTAATAAGTATATGTGGTAAAACTGTTTTAACCAATTACACAATTTATAAAGTATTTCTTCATAATTATTTGAATTGTTCTTTTCTTCGTTTTCATACCAACTAAGTAAAGTATTATCACCTAAATCCTGTAATATTAAACTATTACCATATGAGTCTATAATTTCAGGTACATTTAAACCGTTTTGTTTTAAGTAATGCAGTGCTTCATATTCCTTATTTAAATACTCTGCATTAGTAAATGTTTTGCATATTGTTGATTTACCGTCTTCAATAATTCGTTCTACCTTGTTTCTTTTGCTTGTTAACATTATTTTTTGATACATATTTCTATATCTCCATTCTCATCATATCCTTCAAGCTCTTTTGAAATAGCTTCTATTGAATTTAACAATACTTTTTGCACAAAAGGAACCATTTTTATTTTTTTACCTCCAATTTTAAGAGATATCTTTTCATCATGTATACTAAGAACTTTTTCTTCGATTAAATCTACTAATCCCTCTATATCCTGCAAAGCACTTATTGCAGGTAGCCCCTTATATTCATTTATTGTATCAGCCACACGTCCTGATATAGCAATTGTTGTTTCATCTAATCGCTCATCTATACCCTTCACATCATGCGCAGTAACAATTTTAGGCGTATCAGTATCCCTTACTCCTTCTAATATTACATAGTCATGATCGTAGAATTTTAGAATTTCTTCTATGCTAAGCTTCTCTTGAAATAAAACATCCGTTTCATACTCACCTCTTGCAGTAACTAATGATGAGCCTGCTTTTCTGTGTCTATCAGTATTAGTTCCTTCAACATCCATTTTAAACCCGTGAAAGTGGATATGTTTTACTGTTCCTACTGAATAATTTCTTTTCTTTAATTCTTTAATGATATGTTCAATTGTTGTTGTTTTACCTGAATCAGTTATACCAATTACTGAAAATACTTTCATTCTGCACCTCTCTTAAACTAAAATAGTATATAAAGCTAAAGCCACACACAATCCAATAATAATATAATCTATTTTTTTCATCTTCAAAACTAAGTAGCTTGTCCTGCATGGATATGCTCTGAAACCTCTCATTTCCATTGCGGCAGACAATTCCTTAGCTTTTAAAACAGAGTTAATCACTATTGGAGTTAAAATATACTTATAAATTTTCAACTTTTCATGAATTTTAACCTTCTTTAAATCTATACCCCTAAGCTGTATAGCTATTAACATATCCGTCATTTCTTCCTTAAAAATCGGAAGAAATCTAATTGCTGCAGATGACATAAAAGCTATTTCATACGGACATTTCCACTGCACTAATCCTTGTATTATTTCTCTGCTGTTTGAAGTTATTATTATTGATGCTGAAACTATTATTATGGCCAACCTTAATATAAATTCCACAGACTTTATTAACCCAATGTCTGTTAGTATAACAATTTTTCCAAGCATAATAATTGGATTACCTAATTTATTGAAAATGCTCTGAACAAACGCAATTGCTATCATAATAGTAAACAATTTCCTTATTCTTACAAAAATTGATATAATATCACTTTTCAATAATAAAGAAATAATCACCGACATAATTAAAATTACACAAAGAAAAAATATATTATTATAAAATAATGCAAGTGTTGACAATAAAAGAACTATTGTTAGCTTAGTTCGAGGATCTATTTTCAGAGATTGTATCACTTCGAATTTTACCTCCTTCTAAATTTATAATTCTTTGTCCATATCTTTCAATAAAATTCTCATTGTGACTTATTGCTAAAATACCTATTTTCTTCTCATTTAATTTATCAAGAACTTTATATAATAATTGTATTCTATCTGCATCTAAAGAAGCAGTTGGTTCATCAAGTATTAAATATTTAGGTTTATTCATTAGAACAGAAGCTATTGCAAGACGCTTTTTTTCTCCATAGCTTAAAAAAAACGGAAATGAATCCTTAACTTTTTCAAGTTCAAATATTCTAATCATTTCCTCAGCCTCGTTCTTAGCATCTTTAGGTGAAATCCCCTTCATAATTAACGGAAATGTAAGCTCTTCCATCACAGTCATTGCAAATAGTTGGCGTTCGGGATATTGATATGCATATCCAATCAACTCACCTGTTTGTCCTAAAGAAAGTTTAGACAGTTCATGCCCAAATATTTTAATAGCGCCTTTTTGAGGCTTTAATATCCCCATAATAAGTTTCGATAATGTTGTTTTACCTGAACCATTTTTTCCGGTTAATACAGAGTTTTCCTTTGTATCTAATATTAACGAAAAATCATCAAAGATTTTTCTGTCTTTTGAATAATTAAATGAAACATTTTTAATTTCTATAAGATTATTCATTATTCACCTATTTTTATTACTTTATCTATTATTTTTAGATTATCTAAATCATGATCTATAATTATTAATGTCTTCCCACTATTTTTTAAATCTCTAAGTAAATTAATTATAATTTCTTTTTTATCATCATCAATCCAAGACATAATTTCATCACATATAATAATTTTAGGATCAAGCATTAAAACAGAAGCAATTGCAATAAGTTGTTGCTGTCCACCTGATAAATTATTTGGATTATCATATCTATATTGTTCCATACCAATTAATTTTAAAACTTCATCAATTCTTCTTCCAATTTCCTCCCTGTCTACGCACATGTTTTCTGGTCCAAAGGCAAGTTCATCCTCTATGGTTGGAGAAAAAAGTTGTGTAGATGGATTTTGAAATATAATTCCTATGTTTGATACAATTTCACATAATGGCATTGTTGTAAGGTTTTTATTGTATATAAATACTTCGCCCGTAATATGGCCTGCATATAAATTTGGAATAATTCCGCATATTATATTAGCTAATGTGCTTTTTCCGGAGCCGCTTTTTCCGCTAAAGCCTACAGCTTCACCTTCTTTTACTGCTAAATTAAAGTTTTTCAACAATTCTGTTTGATTGTTATCATATTTAAAGCTTAAATCAATTATTTCAATAGCATTCATTATTTGACCTCTATTTTTGTTATCCACTTACATCTTCTGTTACTGAATGTATCTGACACTATTATAGACTCATAAGGACCTCTGCCTCCATTTTCCCTGCTGTCTAAATATTTTCCGTTTTCCATATATGCTATAAAAACATTTCTATCTGTTAAAATTTCATCTTTTGAATATGCAACAGAATAGCCATCAACACCTGTAATTATAATTGCATTAATATTTTTAACGTTTATATTATTATTTTGTAATATGTTTTTAATTTGAACACCTGTATAATTGCATAGTTTAGCATCAGTAGTTGATGTGTCAAAAATTGCATCAAAGCTCTCTACTTCAGATTGTTGTATAATATCCATATTTAGCATAATTTCATCATTATCGTATTTTAAAATTATGTTAGCTCTATTTAACAGCTCTTTCTGAATTTCTATTGATTGCTTGTTTAAATTATACGATATTATTACTGTTATGAGTAAAATAACTATTGTAAGTATTGCGATATTTTTTTTATTCATAAGTTGCTCCGGTTTTCAAATTTAAATATAATGTTTAACTTTCTAATAATTGTTTAAAATAAGTGTATCAATGGTATATATAACATATATAAATACACAGGAGGAAAAAATGTATAAAGAAGAACTATCTATTATATCTCAAGCAATATTAAATGAAACTGAGGGGTTCAATTTTTATAATTTAGCTGCTAATCAAGCTTCATCAGATGGTACAAAGGAAGCATTTTTAGAATTAGCAAATGAAGAACTAAAGCATGCTGAGTACTTAAAAAAGTTATGGCAAAAATTAAATGATGGTAATGAAGTTAAAATAGAAGATATTATTGAGTCAGGCATTGACATTCCTTCACCCGAAATATATCGCTGGGACAAAGTAGATAAAAGCAATTCATCAGTTGCTATGTCTATTTTTGGAATAGGTATGCAAATGGAAAAAAGCTCTATTGACTTTTATGAAAATGCAAAAAGTAAATTATCTTCACAAGCAAGCAAGGACTTAATAGATTTACTTATAAGCTGGGAAAAAGTCCACCTAACTCAGTTCAGTAACCAATACTCATTATTAAAAGAGGATTGGTGGGCTGAACAAGGATTCGCCCCATTTTAATTAAATTTATATAGGAACGAATTTATTCGTTCCTATTTTTTATGCGAAAATATGGAACTATCATATCCGATGATTGACACACTCCATGACTTCCACCTTCTATAGTTTCATGCATTCCATGGTCAGATGTAATTACAATATTATCTCTCCAAATTTCTGATAATTTCTCTATACTACGGTCTATGCTACTAATATAGTGCATGGCTTCATCCGAAAATGGCCCATAGCTATGTCCTCTATCATCAATTCCATGAAAGTGAACAAATATCAAATCATATTCATTTTGTACAGCATTCAATGTGCTTTTTAACATTTCATCATCCGTATCGCCATCTTTATTTAAATCAATATGTAAAATGGGTTCTATTTCAGTATTGAGTATTTTTATATCTCCCTCCATTATAATTGATTTTTTATCATTATTTAATGCATAGTGAAAAATACTGTTCACACTCATTTCTCTGTTGCTTCTATCATGTATTCCGTTTATATTTGGTGTTTCTCCTGTTATTATTGCTGCATATCCTGCGTTTGTAACTGGTGTAAAAACGCTTAGTGCTTCATTAGCAAAATAATTTTGTAAAAATTCTATATATCCTCTATCCACGGCATAATTGTATTGCTCAAGAGAAAAACCATCAAGTAATATCAGCATAACTTTTTCATCGTTTTTTAAGTATGATTTTACATCATAATAAGCATCTGTTATACTAAAAAATTCATTATATAAATAAATACCTTCAAGTCCACTGAAATTACTGTCAATAGTATCTTTAAGAGGTAATTTAACTATTGATCCATCTTCATAAATTAAAGCTGCCTCATTATATTTATTTTTAGTTATATCACTTAACAAAATCTTATTCTCTATTTTGTAATCAGTTGCTAAATTACTGAATTTATCAAATATATTTATTACTGGATCATTTTCTTTATTTGTTGCATTACTGCAAGATACTATCAATACGGCAAACAACATTAATATAATTATTTTTCTCATAGCTTCCCTATAAATTTAAATTTATTTTTGTTAATCCTTTTGAAATGCTGTAAGCGATTAGACCCCCTAATGCTCCTGATAATGCGGCGCTTGAAAGTACTAAAAAAACTACCGATGGTGGTAATCTAAAAAACATAATATTTGATATCATTGTACCTGTTATATTAGCAGCCATACAACCAAATAAAAAATGTAATATATTATAAATTTTGTCTTTAGAAAACAAAAACACAATATCAACCATAATACCAGGTAATGTATATGATATTAAACTCATTATGCCGTGTGTACCCATTATACCTGTAGCAATAACTAAAATACTTTGCACTATACCAATCAGTGTTCCGGTTCCAAATTTTTTTACAATAGCAACACCTAATACAATCCAAAGCATGTAAAAACCACCGGCAATTGCACCTCCCGGTATAAATAAAGGGCCTGAAATAATATGAATTAATGGTACTATAATTGGTTTTGTTGCAATGCCTAATGCTGAAACCATAGCAATTATTATTAAATTAAACACTGTAAAATTACGCAAAAATGATTTGCTTTGATTCATACTAACTCCTATTCCAATATTATTTCATTAACATGCTTTATCCAACGCTGACTAAAAGGATCTCTTCTTATAATCAGCTGAAATGGACCATTGCCACCTTGTTTTTTTGACTTTAAAATTTCTCCTTCTCTTTCGAAAGTCAGATATACATTACTTTTATCTTTTATTTCATCCATACTTAATATAATTCTATATCCGTCCGAAGCATTAAAGGTAGCTTTTTCAAATTTATCAAATTCAATGTTGTTCGCAATTAATATATTAACTAATTCTATTCCTCTATATTCTGTTTCTACAGGTTTTTCTCCACTACTTCTAACAACTGCAGGAAATATTATTGCTTCTTCACTACTATAAATACTATCCGTATTTATATTTATAATTTCGTTATCCATTTTAATAATTAAAGAAGCTTTTTCTTTTAAACAACCTGTAAGAAGAAAAAGAATTAAAATAATTACAATGTTTTTAGTAATCTTTTTTATTATCATAACTACCTTCCAATCAATAATATTGATTTACTTACTGCATCTTTTACTGCATTTAAAAACCCTCTGCTTGTGACAGTTGCACCGCTTATAACATCAACATTTAAATTATTTGAATGCTTTAACTCTTTAGACATTTCCTTAAATACTTCCTCAAAATATCCTGTTGTTTCTCTATGATTTAAAATGCTTACTTTGGTAATCTTATTGTTATTAATTTCTATTTCAACATCCATATAACCACCGAAGCCTAACCCTGTGCCTGTATAAACTCCATCGTTTAAATTTGAAATTACACCTTCAGACAATGCTTCTTTAGATGATGATAAAGAAAACAAAATATATATGGACATAAATAAAACTAAATAGATAATTATAAATTTATTCACCGTTATTCCGGCGAATGTATATTTAAAACCCTGCCCTCCCTTAACACATTTACTGCTAATACACTCTGAACAATTAATGCATTCCGGAGAAATAAATAGGTCATCAGAATATTGAATATTTACAGGACAGTTTATTAAACAAGCTGAGCAACCGTCACAGCTATTATTTTTACTTACTTTTGAAGGACCAATTGCATACAAAAGTGCCTGGAAAGCTCCCAAAGGACAAAAACATCTGCAAAATACCCTCTTAATAAATAATGATAATATTATAATAACTATTAAAATTAAGGTTCCCTTATGAATTCCTAAACCAACAAAAATATTTACATAAGCAAGCCAAGGAGAATATGTGGCCATTAAATTTCCAATACCAAAAACACTAAGAGCCATTGTAATTATTAAAATAAAATATTTTAATAGCTCAGGATTAAAATATTTTGTTTTTTTTAATTGAATTTCTTTTAAGTTAAATTTATTGCCTATGAATTTGAAGAAATCCTGCAAACTACCTATAGGGCATATGTATCCGCAAAAAAACCTTCCAAACAGCAATGCTGTAACAGTGATTGCTGTTGTTAAAGCTATACTTTTACTAACACCTCTCCATCTATATGATAAATCAGTGAACATTGATTTCAAAGCGCTCCATCCGCCATATGGATTCATATCAGCTACAGATAAAAGTTTATAATCTAGTAAATCATTGATATAAAAATTATACATGAAGCAAGCAATTATAATTGCCAAGGTAAAAATAATTTGTATTATCGACCTTTTTCTTAAATTCATTTCTTTTCAATCCTTAAAATATTTGTCAACAGTATATTGTTATCCTTATATAAGGCAACTTTATTTCCTTGAGAAGCTACATAACACTCTAACATATCGGTAAGAGTTAGTTCTAACTCTTTACCTGATTTATCTAAAATAATAAAATAATTATTATCATTCCATCTCATGCCTGCTGTCAAAAGTACATCTTCTAATAGCATTGCTTCTGAGTTGTTGATATTCTTTGTTCTAACTACTTCAATCATTTTTTCCGGAAATATTACTGCATCTTTCGTTGTTGAAAAATGTGTCATGTTTTTTACGTTCATACCAAGCTTAAAATTTGGAGCAATGTTCATTGGAGCATTTTCACCTTCAACCTTGATAAAATATCGCTGTCTTACTAATGATATTGTTTCATTTTTACTTAACCCATCAGCTGCTCCCATGGTGAAAAATCCCTTTTCATCTACTACATCAAATTTCCTAAGGATTTTACCTATCTCTATTGATTTATCCTTACTTCCGTAATATTCATAATAATATGGATCTATATCTTCAGTCAAAGAGTCAAACATATGAACTTTTTCTATATCCTTAGGTGATATTTCCTTGTATAAATCAATATTTGAGACCATTTTAACCCAATAAGGCCCTAATTCCATTGGAAGTGCAATTCGTACAGGCTTTTCTTCATCCTTAATAATTTTCCTATCAACTTCCCAAACCAATATAACATCATTAACAGACAACTTTTCTTTATCTATCATTGTATAATAACCGTCACGACCGGTAATGCCAATACCTTCATATTCACTTAAATTAATACCCTCTTTTTCCAGTATTCCTCTTAAAGTTGGTCCTTTTACCTTCATGTCTGTTTTAGTTCCAGTAGTGTTAATTAAAGTAACATCCATTTCCAATTGTTCATATTGCTTTATCTCATCAGTGTCAATTCTTATACTGCCTTCATTCCAATTAATCAAAAAACTATTTATATCCTTCTGCCACATTTCTTGTGGTACTACATCTGATACTTTAGCCATTTCAACATTGTTGCTTTGATACTGAAACGCACCAATAGCAGCATTTACAGCAGTTACCACAGCCTGTGAGCTCACTGTTGCTCCTGTAACCTGAACAATATCTTCATCGTTTTCTTTGTCAAGAACAACTAAATTTAAATACTTATCAACAATAATATTTTTAAATCTCTCTAAAAACCAATCTTTTTCTATATGCTCTGCATAATCTAAGGATTCTTCATGTTTTAATATATGTATGCCTATCAATTTGTTATCTTCTGTATCAAAAGCAGATACAACTTCAACAGGACCATTATAGCCAATACAATCAGAAACATATGCTTTAATTTGACCGTCAATTCTATAACCTCTCTTTACAGAAGGAAAATTTAAAGCTATAAATATATCATCTGAAATATCTTTAACTAATTCAGCTTTTCTTGCTTCAGAATAAAAAGACAATACAATTTTCTCCTCCTCAGAAGCTTGATTTTGCCATAAAAACATTGTACCAATAATTATAATCATTAATGCTGTTATCATATAATAAAACTTTTTATTATTCATAAGAAATCCTCATATTATTCTACAATAATTTTATCTATATTAGAAACCCAATTAGGTTTATTAATATCTCCTGCTTCTTTTTGTCCAACAACTAACTTATAAGGAGCTCCTTCTTCAGGATCATATTCAACTCCCTTTTCTTCCCATGCTATTATCATAGGGTATTTTGTATCAGGGTTTGTTTCATCTATATAATCTTGTTTTTTAACCATTTCAACCGAAAAGGTAATTTTATAACCATCATGAGCGATTATTGTAATCTGTGATGCATTTGGCATAATTTTAGCCTTTGATTCCAATAGCATCCAAAGGTTAATTCCCTTGAAATGGGTATAACCTGTAGTTCCAAAATTGTTAAGAGAATAAAAATCTGCTTCATAAATCAAGTCGCTCATATCTTTTAATTCGGTAAGTGTAAAGTCTGTTTCATTTTCAACAAGTCCTTGAATCTCTAAAACACTTTGATATTCTGATTGAGCGTGTTCTTCAATTGTTAATTCTTCATTGTTTTCTTCAATAATATTTTCTATGGGTTCATTTATTATTTCTTTATCAACTGATTCTTGTTCATTAAGTTCTTCTTGTTGTTCAATTTCGTCTAAATCTTTGACTAAATTATCTTCTATATTTGTATCTATATCTTCTACTTTTGATATTACTTCTTTATTTTCTTTCTTTGATTCTCCTTCATTCTCTGCATTTACAGTAATTTCATTATTGTTTGTAGTACAAGAAGTTAATACTAAAATCATAACAAAAAGTATTAACAATAACTTATTTTTCATAGCTCCTCCTCTTGTATGAGAAGGAAAGGATTAAAATCCTTCCCTTTTCCCAGTAGAGTTTATTTGTTTAAATACCTTAACAACATAACAGTTGCCTGTGCTCGGGTAGCATTTTGAGTTCCACCAAAAACATTATTTGGAAGTCCTTGAATTATTTTTGAATTTATTGCTTTAGCAACAGGCTCTTTTGCCCAATCAGCAACATTATCATCATAATTTGATAGTATTTCTGATACTTCTGATGTTGTTATATTGTTTTCTAATAACGAACCTATAATTGTTCCAATTTCTTGCCTTGTTATAGGTGTATTAGGTCTAAAAGTGTTGTCATTGTAGCCTCTAACCAAATTATTTTCAACAGCCGTATAAACATCTTCTGCAAACCAATCTGATGTATTTACGTCGCTTAAATTTGCTTTGGCATTTACTTTGTCAAGATTAAGAATTCTAACCATCAATGAAATAAATTCTGCTCTTGTTATATTGTCATCCGGTCTAAACATATTGTTGCTTCCTTTAGCAAAACCTTTTTGAGCCATGCTTAATATTTCATTCTTAGCCCAATGATTATCAATATCATTAAATAATAAAGTATTTTTAACATCTTTTAATTCAGGTGCTTCATAATCTCCAGTACCTACAACTACACAATCAGTCCATTTAACCCACATGGACTTACTTTCCTCAATAATTAATCTTATTGGGCCGTATGCATTGTTATTTGCATACCCTATATCTCCTTCATTAGGTACTAACGGGTAACCTTCAACTGCATAAGCAAGAATTATATCTTTTATTTGTCCCTGAGAATTAAGTACACCATTGGTTAACTGTTCATAACTTCTCAATATTTGATTGTAGTTAGGTCCACTAAATACTCTAACGCTTGGTACATCTACTCCATCTTTTAGTTCAACAACTTTTGAAATTAAATCCCAAAGAACGACTCCTTCAAATTCTCTTATACCATCGCCTGTATATATATCCCTAACTGCATAGTCAGTTAATTCCTCTATTTGTCTCAAGGTGAATGTAGTAGGTTCTTTTACTTGAGAGCCTGTAACTCTAAGAACAGGTTTGTCCAAATAATCCTTATAAACACTTTGATCGTGATTCCAAGATGAATCCTTTGTTACTTCTATTTGTGTGCTTTCTCCGCTTCCGCTTCCTTTTTCATCGCTTAACAATGATGTACCTTCGCCAATAATTATTTCTTTGGCAAACTGAACTTGATTTGAACCATTTGTATCGTTATAATTAGTTTTACCGAATATTATACGAAGAGGTCCACCATCATTACCAAGTCCTGCATTATATCCATTATCAGTAGGTCGATTAACATATGGATATCCATTGTATCCATAAGCAACTAAAACAGGTTGTCCCGTATGTAACGGATCAACATATTCACCGGGGAACGAACCGTCGCCTTTATCTAATGCACTTTTTTCATAGTATCCATACAATGAACTGTCCTTGATTTCTTTTATTGTCATAGGAGCAAAATTGTATTTATCTGCTGCAATAAAACGAACAGAAGTATTGTCATCAATATTAGGATTTAAACCTGATTTAAGCAATAAATCCCATAATGGTACTCCCTTATAAGTATTATAATACCAAAAATATTCGCTGTTAGACAAACTATATTCATCAGTATAATGTAGTGACTTCATTGCCTCTAAATCTGATACTTTATACCTAACTTCATTGCCAAGTCCTTCTCCATGTATAATTAATTCATAATCTGTAAATTTTTTATCATTATATGGTGCATATGTATGCTCATAGATGTTTTTTGCATCTTTTTCTTCAATATAAATATATGCAACATTAGAAAATTCCTTAGCGCTATTTTTATTTTGATCAAAAACCAATTTGAAGCATCCGTTGTCATTATGCTTTTCTTTTATATAACCTTCTTCTGTATCTAAATATACAAGTGGAACTTCATTGATTCCATAAGCCACAACATACTTTTCCGCTTCAGTTATTGGAGCTGTCAATATTTTTTTCCTTGATTTATCCTTAAAAGTTATATTACCGGCATTGCTTTTTGCTTTAACGTAATTATCAATCAAGTATTTAACATTAATTCCTTCATAAGAATTTTCTGAAATTTTTCCATTAACTTTCTCAAAATATTTTTTTTGAACCTGGCCATTTAAATCTTCTTCTATTTGTCTTAATGAGATTGCTCTGTATCCTTCAACTGCAGGACCTTCTATTGTAAAGGTTGCTCCTGTTATGGCATCGACATTATATGGTTCACCTTCATATGAAAGATGCTTGTATGGAGAAGATTGTGCTTTCTTATTTTCTTCACCTATAGTTATCTTTACAACTTCTTTACCCCATTTTGACATGTTCATGTCGTCTATATCATTTTGTCCAAAAACAAATTTAGGAAAGTCTTTATCCAAGTCTTTTTCTGTTAGCTCTCTGTCTGTCCATGATATAGGCGGTGTAAAAATGTCCTTTGGAAAGTCTGCCAATACAGCGGTATATTTGGCAATCATCGGTAAAATATTTGTTTTGTTTTTTTCAGTAAAATCATTATAGCTAAATGTATTTTTCAATTCACTAATTTTCTTTGTGAATTCAAAACCATCTGAACAAGTAAACTTAACTGTAAAATCTATATTATTCTTTAAATTATCCTTACCAATAAGATCAAACAAATCATAACCTTTAGTTTTTACAATTTTATGAAAACCTAAAGAATTGTTTGTAGAGTAAACCTTTTCAATTAGTGGATACTTCGACCAATCAGATTCAGTTATTATTACTTCATCATAAATACCAGTACCGGTTATTAATAAATCTACTTCTGAAGCATCAGCAGGTAATATCGTAGCCTGTGATATTATCATGCATATAACCAAAATCAATGACCATATTGATTTGCCTTTCATTTTTACCTCCTTTATTTGTAGCTATTGCAACAGTTATAAGAAATGAGCGATATTATCGCTCATTCTCATAGAATACAAAGTCATCAATTTACTTAAACAATGTATTAAATACTACTAATGCAGCTTCAGCGCGGTTTACATTTTTTGTAGGTTCAAATTTATCATTAGCTATTCCTTCAAATACACCTTCTGCTTCCAACCAAGCTACAGCATTTCCTGCCCAACTATCTACTGCATCTTTATCTGTATAATCTGACTTTTCCATAACAAATTTAATTAATTTTTCTTCAGCTACTTTGCCTGAAGCAACAGCGGCTCTTGCTGCAACAACTGCCATTTCCTGTCTACTAATTATTTTTTCAGGTAAAAATGTTCCGTCTGGATTACCTACGAATAAACCATTATCAACAGCAACTTGCACATATGAAGATGACCATCTGTCATTATTTATATCACTAAAAGCACCTTGATATTCTTTTGTTTCAAAACCTAAAGCTTCAACAATTATTTTGCAGAATTGTTCTCTTGTAAACGGATTTTGAGGAACATATAGTCCTTCACCCATACCATCTATTATTCCTCTTTTAGCTAGGTCATAAATTGCTTCTTCAGCAAACTTAAATTCTTCTGATATATCAGTAAATACCTTTTCTACATCATTTTCTACTACAAGCTCTTCAGTTATCTGTTCTTCAGTTTCAGGTGTTTTTGCATCTTCAGCTACTTCAGTTACAGATATTTTTATAACCATTTTATATACAGTTCCAAATTCTCCTGTTTCTTTAACTTTTCTATATATAGTGATCTCTTCATTATCAGCTATATCATCATTGTCTATTTTCTCTCCGTCTACTTCATATGCTACAACATATTTTAAATCATCATTTAAAACATCTTGTAATAGCTGTGGGTCTATAGGGTATCCATCTGATGCTTCAAGTAATACTTGTCCATTTTCGAAGCCAATTTCAGCGTTTAATAAGATATACTTTAAGCTAACACCCTTAACTTTTGCAGTTTTTTCCCCTGACTTGCTGTTATATATGTATTCCTCGTCAATTTGTGCCTCATCAGGCATTGCTTTTAAATCATCAACTGTAAATTTTAAAGTTTCCTCAACTCCGGTTATTGCTACTTCAAATACAAAATCATTAGCAGCAAATGCAGAAGCCTGTGACAATATTAGTGTAATTGTCAATACAAATAAAAACAATTTTGACTTTCTTAACATAAGTATTTCCTCCAAAAGTATAATTAATTACAAAAAAACAGCATACCTGAAGGAAATGCTGTAAAAATTGAAACTCCTTTCCTACAGGAGGCCTTATCGTTTCCAATTAAGACCCTAACGGTATAACAACCATGATTGCTTTTAGGAAGTTACACTCGGAGCTATTTTCCGTATAGTGAAAATTATATCATATTTTAAGATTATTGTAAAGTACAACTATAAATGTTAATTATTGTAAATATCTGAAAATTCAATGTTAATCATTTCTATTTTGCTTTCATTGTTTATTGTTTTAGCATTCTGTTCTTGATTTTCAGTAATTCGTGCTGGGAGTATGATTTTAAAAGTACTACCTTTCCCCAATTCACTTTCCACTTGTATGGTTCCATCGTGTAACTCAACCAATGATTTTACTAATGATAGTCCTATACCACTACCCTCAGTATTTCGTGACAAAGATTTGTTTGCACGATAAAAACGTATAAAAAGTGAATCTAAATGCTTCTTATCAATTCCTATTCCTTCATCCTTAACAGATATCTCAACATTTCTATTATTATCAACAACTTTCACATATATTTGCTTGCCATCATTAGAAAATTTAATTGCATTAGATATGAGATTAAGCATAATTCTTTCAATAAGGTTAGGATCATAAGCCATAATTTTTTCTTCAACATTTGCAGTATAACTAATTTGTAAACCTTTGTCTTTTGTATATTCCGAAACAGACTGAACTATGTTATTAATTGTTTCTACTATATTTCCATTAATAATATTAATGTTGAAATTTCCAGAATTTTTTTTAGTTAAGTCGACTATATTATTTATTAGCTTAATCAATCTGTAGCAGTTTTGTTTAATATTATTATTGTAAACTATAAATTTTGTCTTATCAAATAATTCATCATTAGTTAAATACATGTTCATTATTTGATTGGCAGAAAAAATTACATTTAGCGGTGTTTTCAGTTCATGAGATACATTTGAATATATTTCGTCCTGTATACTTATTGTTTTTTGCAATATGTTTATAGCTTTTTCATCTTTTGTAACATCAATTCCAATGATAATTATTTCTATAATTTCATTATTAATTCCATATAAAGGTTGTACTATAAACTTTTGAAAGATTTCTTCATTATTGATTATATATTTATTTACATGAATATAAGATTTGTTACTATAAAAACACTTTAGTAACTTCTCATTTAACTTATCTACATTGATTTTATCATATTTAGAAATACATTGTCCAATAATGGAAGCTTGCGAACCTATATTTGGATTAATTTTTTTATATAATTCATATGCTTTATTATTTATGTCAATATATTTAAAATCTGGATATGAAAGTCGCGCAAAACCAAAATCAAAATTTTCGATTATTTTAGCTATTAAACCATATTGTGCTTTAGCATATAAGTTTTCTTCATATTTCAATTGTTCTGATATATCTCTTGATACGACTATTCCTGCGATAAAATTCCCTTCATTATCATACAAAGGACGCCCGCTAATTTCTCTATATTGTGTCAAATTTTTATTCTTTCTCACAATTCTTAAATCAGTTATGCTTTCACCTTTTAAAATTTTATTAAATGGTTTTTCTTCTTCAAGTAACGGTATCCCATCTATATATGAGACAGAATAATGGTTACAAGCATCATATAATGTAGACGTTATATTATAATCAAATATTGCATTTTTTTTTGCTAATTTGTTCATTTTCAATATTTCACAATTTTTATTAAATATAATAATTTCTTCTGATATATTATCTATTATTGCCTCTAATTCTTGTTTTTGTTTTTCTATGACTTCTTTACTTAAAACAATTTCAGTTACATCAGTAACTGTTTGCAACAAGAATTTCATTTTTCCTTTTACATATATTGGTATAAAATTAATGTTATAATATTTATCACCAGAGAAATTTGAACATACTTCAATTAATAAATATGGCTGCCCATCATTAATAATTTTTTCATAGATATCTTCAAAATTATAATCAGGATGAGAATGCATTTTTTCTCCTATAATATCATCTAGTGAAATATTAGGTACATTAACAAAGTTTAAAAACGTTTGATTTACTTTCAAAGCTTTTCCATCTGTAGCATTATAAATAGCCAAACCAACGTTTTGTTGAACAAAGCTTTCTAAATATGGAAAATTATCCTCAAGTCTGGAATTCCATTTCTCATAAATATAAAGCGTTTCTTCATTTTCCGATTTTTTATTGAGTAATATAATAACCTCTCTTGGTTCATAATTTTTAATAAATAAATAAAAGCTTTCTCCATTAGAAATATTTTCGATTTCGGGGATTTTAAAAATTCTGCGAAATTCATCTTTTGTTTTGCCGATTATATCTCCTCTAATATAACCAGTAAAAACTTCAAACTCATCATTGACTTCTGTAGCTTTATTCTCTTTAAAACTTATAAGTGGATATGACATTCCCCTACGCCCCCATATGCAAAATTGTAAAAAAAAGTAATAATTTATACTATTATACAGTATTTTGGTAAAAATTTCTACTTATTTTAAGACAAAGTATTGACTGCTTTAATTAGATAAAAAAAAGCAGTGATATAAACATATAACTGCTTAGATTGATGGCAAAATATATGATAGGTTGTTGAAAAATTATTCATATATATTTATAATTTTATTACCTATCATATCATTGTTTAAATATTGCTCGTGTCGTTTTGGGATGGTTACAACATCTGGGTTACCGTCACTTATAAATCTTTCTCTGATTCCATTTTCAAACGCTCTGAAATAATCATATATTCCGCAGTTTTGCACGTCTATTTCGCTGGCTGTTACTCTATACAAGCTATTAAAATCTGTTAATGTATCAAATGGTGAATATGCAGGTCTCCAGCCTACATCTAAAACTGCTATTGTATTATATTTATGTCCCTGGTACTCGCCGCTTATCATGCTTTCTATATATTCTAATTTTGGATTACTTCCATGAGGTAATGCCAATGTTTCTACTGCGTATTCCGGTAGAACTTCTTTTATTATATTATTTACCGAACCTATTTCTATCTGAATTTGTTCTGCATTTAAGTTTGCCATTTCAAAATGACTTTTTGTATGATTGCCTATGTCATATCCGTTTTCTACAAGCCATTTGAGCTTTTGTTCTACATATTCCTTTTGTCCAAATGGGTTTGTATTTAAGAAAAAGCTTACTGTTACATCAAAATCATCATACTTATTTTTAAACTCTTCTAATATTCCTACAGCGCAATCAGGATCTATTATTAACTCACCGTCTTGCTCTATATAGCTAAAATTATTTTGTCTTCCGTCATCAAATGTCAATATTATAGGAGTATATCCTGCTTTAGTTTTAATTTCTCCTTTTGCATAATCATTTAAGCTAATCATTTGGTATTTATTTTGATACATATACTCTAAATCTTTACGGAAATTTTCAGGAGTTCTTTGCCACACTGATTCTTCCGGTCCTATTCCATGATACATTAGAATCATAATTTCACCAAGCTCGTTAGGGTTTAAGGATAAATCAATTGCCTGAACCGGATCAATTTCTTCTATTTCTTCAGGTTCTTCTATGTTTTCTGTTTCTTCAGGTTCTTCATTTACAGGAACATCTTTTTCCTGTTCGTCTTGCTCATTTGTTGGAAATTCCGTAGATATTTCTTTATCATCTATAGCGCAAGCTGATAAAACAAATATACAAATTGTTAAAATAAATAATAATCTTCTTTTCATATAGCTTAGTCATACCCCTCATAATATAGTTGATTTCATTTTATATTATCTTAACACATATGTCCATATGAAGAATTTTCATATTATAGTTGTTATTAGTTTTGAATTTGGTATAATTATAAGAGACACTTACTCTATATGAAAAATCATCGGAGGAAAAATGAGTAACGGAAATAAAATAGCACAGGATAAACTTAAGCTTTTATACATATTAAACTATGTTAACTTACCTTTGACAAATATAGAAATAACCAACTTAATATTAGATAACAACATACTTGATTATTTTACATTGCAAGGACTTTTATCTGATTTATGTGATTCTAAATTTGTAGTATTAAATTCAAAAAACGGTAATGAATATTATGCTATATCCGAAGCAGGTGTTGCTGCATTAGATATGTTTGGTGAAATTTTGCCTGAGTATTTTAAAAATGAAGTAAAAGAAAATCTATCATATTTGAAAAAAGAAATTAAAAAAAGTAGAGAATTGCTTGGACATTATTATAAAAGAAAAGATGATGAGTTCATTGTATCTCTTCAGGTCATGGAAAATGAATCCGTCATTTTTAGCTTAAGCATTAATGTCATCGATGAATCGACAGCTAAAAACATATGCAAAAAATGGGATTCAAATCCTGAAGAAATATTCTCTAACATTGTTAAAACACTTACTACTGATCTTAGTCAATAATTTTTATACAGCCAGGTGTGAAGGATAAATCAATAACTTTTGAAATTGTATGGTTGTTCTTGTCAATGGCTGTTATTTGATTTTTCTTTGAATTATTAACATAAACAAATTGTTTGCCTATGGTTAAACTTTCAGGGTAACCACCTAAATAAGTTATATTTATTATTTCTTTTGCCGCAATGTCAATTGAATACAATTTTTTATCTTCAATGTTTAATAAATAAATTTTATTGGCATTTTCGTCAAAATCAAAATCAGATCCCAACCCATCAATTTTTAAAACCTTTTCTATTTCACCTGTTACAATGTTTATAAAATTAATATTAGTATGTACATTACCATTTACATAATATGTCATGACAATTAAGCAGTCATCTGATACGAACATGTGCATGGGTTTTCCACTTGTTTTAAAATATCTTTTTTGCTCTCTGTTTTCTGAATATTCTATAATTTCATTTTCTTCATAACAACAAGTATATAGCTTTTTGTTTTTTTGATTATACAATACATCATGAGGTTTAATACCTGCAGGTATAGACTCATTTAAAGTGAAACTAAATATATCTATTACAGAAATATTATCAGATTCAAAATTAGCTACATACACGTTACTTTCATCCATAGTAATATGACGTGGATCTCTTCCAACATTGGTCTCTATTATTTCATTTGAAATAAAATCATATTTATAAATTTTGTTATTGTATGAATCCACTAAGTACAAAGTTTCTTTCCAATTAACCATACTGTGAATTGCTATTTTTTCTGATTTACCTATATAGACAGCTTTTTTACAAATATACTCATCACCCGAAAGCTCAAGAATAAACAAGAATAAATTTCCTTGACTTTTTCCCGTTACAGACAATCTTTCATCTTTTATCAAAGCAATCACCTCCATATAGTTTATGATAAATTATTAAAGAAGTGATACTAAAATAAAAAACAGAATTAATGTTTTAAGATAGCTTTTTGGGGTATAAATATATACAAATGAATTAAAAGGAGAATTATAATATGATAAATGAAAACATTGTAAAATTATTAAACGAACAAGTAAATAAAGAAATGTATTCTGCTTATTTATACTTAGATATGTCAAACTACTATATAGATAATGGTTTAGACGGCTTTGGAAATTGGTTCAAAGTACAGGCACAAGAGGAAATGGATCACGCTATGCTGTTT
>JAEZGU010000118.1 GCA_023416855.1 Bacillota bacterium | reverse complement strand
CTAAAATAGGTCACATTGGTTTATATAGAAACGAAGAAACATTGCAGCCTGTTGAGTATTATTGTAAACTTCCAAGTGATATAGGTAACAGAATAGTTATAGTAACTGAACCAATGCTTTCTACCGGTGGTTCAATGATAGGTGCATTATCATTACTTAAACAATATGGTGCTAAAAAAATAAAATCTATTCACTTAGTATGTGCTCCTGAAGGACTTGAAAAAGTTACTCAAGCTCATCCTGATGTAGAAATCTATACAGCAGCAATTGACGAAAAATATAATGATATAGGCTATATAGTTCCAGGATTGGGCGATGCTGGAGACAGATTATTCGGAACTAAATGAAACATATATTTATAATTAATCCCATTGCAGGCAAAGGTAAATTACAAGAGGATATAGAAAAAACAATTCATCAAAAGTTGAAAACCACAAGTATTGATTATGAAGTGTATATAAGCAAATATAAAGGAGATATACAAAACTTCATATCAAACAAAGTTAATGAAAATACTCAAACCGTATTTTATGCATGTGGTGGTGATGGCACTCTCCATGAAGTTGTTAATGCATGTGTAGATTATAATAACACATATGTTGGTGTTATACCTTGTGGTTCAGGTAATGATTTTGTTAAAAACTTTAATAATTTTCAATTGTTTAACGATATAGAATACCAAGTGCAGGGAGAGGCTATAAATTTAGATTTAATTAAAATAGAGAATGAATATGCTGTTTCAGTATGTAATATTGGATTTGATGCTGATGCAGCATTTAGTATGCATAAGTTTAAAAAGGTACCATTCATAACCGGTTCAGGATGCTATATAATGTCAGTTATTTATAACTTATCAAAAAAGTTAGGAAAAGAGCTAAAAGTAATTATTGATAACAAAGAATTGCTAAGAGGGTCATTTCTGCTAGGAGTTGTTGCAAACGGCCATTCATACGGTGGTGGCTACAAATGTGCTCCTAAGGCAATAATAAATGATGGCATAATGGATTTATGCTTTGTAAATAATTTATCTAGGTTTAAAATCATGAGCTTAATCAGCAGTTATAAAAAAGGCACACATTTAACAAACGAGAAGCTCAAAGATATTATAACTTATAAAAAATGTGAACAAGTTGAAATAATAAGTGAAGAACCAATCAATATATGCATAGATGGTGAAAACTTTATACATGATAAAGTTGAACTAAACATAATTAAAAATAAACTTAAATTTTGGTTGCCAAAGGGTGTTCAAGTACAATCTAATGAGTCTTTTGCAACTGAGTAAGATAATAAAAAAGTAAGGGACGTTTTAAAACGTCCCTTTTTAACACTTACATTGATAATCTTTCATACAAATTGCTATTGTTCATTATTGAGTTTACTACAATAGTCCCTACAACTGTAACAACCACAAACTCTCCTACTGCAACATAAAATGCATTTAGCATAAATGGAGTATTAAATAAATAAGTTAATTCTATCCCAACCAATAAAGCATTTGATATAACAGGTCCCAAACTTGCAATTATTAATGCCTTCTTATTGTAACCTAATATCTTTCTTATTCTAACTATGAACATTATTGCCAAAAAAGTTGCAAATGAGCCTACAACTATGTCTATTACACCCAAAGGGCTTGCTATGTTTGCCAATATACATCCTAATACTAATCCAAGACCATATTTCGGTTCTATAAAAGCAAACAATACCAATATTTCTGATACTCTAAACTGCAATTGATCAAAGCTCATCCAAGCAAATAAATAAGTTAATGCTGCGTATGCTGCTGCTATAAGAGCAGTACGTGTTAAAAACTGTACATTGTTATTTTTCATTAAAAAAACTCCTTTCGAATTCCGAATTCTTAGGGAGCCACAAAAAAACTTGATTTTTTAAGTGGGTGCCAAGAAAACACTGTATTTTTATTTGAACTGACTCATTATAGTATATAAATATTTGCTTTTCAAGTACTATTTTTATTATTATTAAATTTCATTACGCTATAAACTATTCTATTATTTGATCTACATCTCTTGATTTGTATAATATTCTTCTAACTTCCATTATATCATCAATAACTACATAATAAACTACAAAATTATCTACATAAATTCGATAATACTGATATTTTCTTTTTCTATTAGATTTAAATGTCTCAAAAGATAATGGGCAATATGACCTTTCCAATATTGCATTTTCAATTTTATTTACAAGATTAATTGCACTTTCAGTACTATAAAGTTTAAGTACAATATAGTCAATAATTTCATTAAGATCATCTACATATTTAGGGAGATATCTTAAAGTATATTTACTTTCCATTATTTATTCTTGTCCTCACTTTTGAAAAAACTTCATCATGAGTATGTCTAATATCAGTTAAAGTTGCTTCTTTATCTGCTTCGTCCAATTTAAATTCTATTTCATCTGTTAATTCTGCATACTTTTCTATACTTAATACAACCATAGAACCATATCCATTTTTTGTAAGGTACACCGGCTGTCCTTCTCTGATAACCATATCTTCAATTTCCGGAAACTTATTTCTTAAATCTGATACAGGTCTTATACGAATCATACTTTCACCTCACTATATTATACTTTATCATTATTTTATCATTATCTTATTACAGAGTCAATATATTTAACACTATTATTATTGTTTATGAGCAGTTTTAATAATGAAGCACATTGTATATTAAGCAAAATAAAAGAGCCACATTTTTGCAGCTCTTTCGTTTTTATATTTGTAATAATTATCTCTTACGTAACTGATGTACAGAATTATATTTTCTCAAATACACAATATAAAGTACTAATATCAAAATTTTCAACACTACACTATATATTGATTATTTCATTTTTTTATTTCTGACCGTGCGCAAATCAGTGTGTAAATGTATTTTATATATTTATCCGAACCTTGTTTGACACGCCTAATTACATTATATAATTTTTTGCTTATCAATACCAGTTTTAGGATAATTAAAAGAGTTCCTTACATAATTTAGCCTGTACAAAATTTTGTGTACAAGAATAATTGAACTGAAGATCTTATAGCGATGTTTTAGCACCTGGAGAACCTTACGTACGATTGTGGTAAGAGTTAATAAGATTATTATTTACCTCCTAAATGGCATTCTAGTAATGTTAAATATACTACCTTGGCTCATTAAATCTGCGATTTTCAATACTTGTTCTTCCATAGAATCATATATTACAATATCACTTTCATATTTTTCATTGAAACGTGATCGAGCATAATTTTCTACGGTTCTAAGAAGTTGATATAATATCTCTTGCCACCTTTGCAAAGTCCATAACTGATTTGCTCTTGTAAGAAATTCAGCAAGATTATCAGCGTTCGTATACCAATTTAGTCTGTCAACATTAGACGCATAAGTATCTCCGTTTTTCAAATCATTAATAAATTTTGTGCCTATCAATAAATGGTCACGAAAAAGCCTTTCAAACTCTTTTGAATTTTCTCCATAAAATGGCTCTATAAATCTCCCAAAGTCAGAGGGAATTGCTAATAATCTTTCAGTTACAAATTGTAAATCAGGTAAGTCATGTTTTGTACTAATAACAAATGATCTCATCCACAATACATATTGTAACCACAATTTGGTGAGAGTTATATATATATTAATGGGTGCAGGGGTATATGAATCATTTACACTCATATTTCTAATATTATACATAATTTAAGTTTCCTTTCTTTCAACGTTTAAATATATAATATTCAATTTGTGCTTATAAGTTACTGTTTAACTCTGGATTTTTGCCACAAGCTAATGAACTATAAATTATGTTATAAGCAAAATAAAAGAGCCACATTTCTGTGACTCTTTTGAATGAAATTGTATACCAATTATCTCTTTGAGAACTGTGAAGCTCTTCTTGCTTTTTTCAAGCCGTATTTCTTTCTTTCTTTCATTCTTGAATCTCTTGTTAAGAATCCTGCTTTTTTAAGAATAGGTCTTAATTCTGCATCTACTTGTAAAAGTGCTCTTGATATACCATGTCTGATAGCTCCTGCTTGACCTGTATATCCACCACCTTTTACATTTACTAATACGTCATATTGACCCATAGTATCAGTTATCATTAAAGGTTCTCTTACTAATACTCTTAATGTTTCATATTTAATATAATCATCTAATTCTCTTTTATTTATCAGAATTTTACCTGTTCCAGGTACCATTCTTACTCTTGCTATAGCTTTTTTTCTTCTGCCTGTGCCTCTGTATTGAACATCCATCTATTAGTCCTCCTCTCACTAAAACTCGTATACTTGTGGTTGTTGAGCTTGATGGTTGTGCTCTGGACCAGCGTATACTTTAAGTTTCTTTAACATTTTTCTTCCAAGTGAATTTTTTGGAAGCATTCCTTTTACTGCAAGATAAACCGGTTGAGTTGGTTTTTTCTCAAATAAGTTTCTGTAAGGAATTTCCTTTAATCCGCCTGGATAAAGTGAGTGGTGTCTATATAATTTTTGATCTAATTTTTTACCAGTCAATACAACTTTTTCAGCATTTACTATTATTACAAAGTCTCCTGTATCAACGTGTGGTGTATATGTTGCTTTGTGTTTACCTCTTAATATCTTAGCAACTTCTGTTGCAAGTCTACCTAAAGTTTTTCCTTCGGCATCGATCACATACCATGCCCTAACAACTTCATTAGGTTTAGCCAAGAAGCTTTTCATCATGTTTCCTCCTGTATTTCTACTTATACTATTTTCAAATTATAATATATCGAAAAAACCTAACTCCGGGGCATTGGAACGGTTTTTATCTCAATTTTATCATACCTATGATATTTTATACTAACTATGTCAACAAGTCAAGAATATTTTTAATTTTTTGTATAATTTACATTCATTAAAAACAAACCTTGAGCAGGCGCTGTCTGCCCTAAAAGTGTTCTATCCTTACTTATTATTGCCTCTTCAATACAATTTATGTTTTTAGCACCTTTACCTATATCCAATAATGTTCCTGCTATTATTCTAACCATATTATACAAAAATCCGTTTCCATTAATATAAAACTTAATTAACTGGTTTTCTTGAATTAATTTTGTTTCATAAATGGTTCTTACACTTGTTTTTACATCTGAATTAGAAGCCATAAATCCTTTGAAATCATGGGTTCCGACTAAGCTTTTAACTGCAGTCTTCATTTTGTCGAAATCTAAATCTACGGGAACAAAACAAGAATATCTGCTATAAAACGGACTCCATACTCTATCATTATAAATTTGGTACATGTATGTTTTATCATGAGCATCAAATCTTGAATTAAACTCTATTGGTACATCCACTGAATCTGTTATTCGTATATCATTAGGTAAAACAGAATTTAATGCTATTTTTATTTTGTCCTCAGGAATATTTGTATCTGCAGTAAAGTTTGCAACCTGTGCCAAAGCATGAACTCCGCTGTCAGTCCTTCCAGAACCGATTAAATTAACATTTTGCTTCGTTATGGTATATATGGCCTGTTCAATAGTTTCTTGGATTGTAACGCCATTTAATTGCGTCTGCCAGCCGTGATAATTTGTACCATCATAGCTTATTGTAAGTTTAATATTTCTTACCATATTTTTATTATAATTATTGCTGCAAAGTATATTGCAAAAATACCTGAAGCAATATAATCACCTTTTGATATTTTTAGTTGTCTCATGCGTGTTCTATTTTCTCCACCTCTGTAGCATCTTGCTTCCATGGCCATAGCAAGTTCATCTGCACGTCTAAATGCACTAATAAATAGCGGTACCAACAATGGTACTAAATTTTTAGCTCTGCTCATAATGTTTCCACTTTCAAAATCTGCACCTCTTGATTTTTGCGCCTTCATTATTTTTTCTGTTTCCTCCATCAATGTAGGAATAAAACGAAGAGCAATGGTCATCATCATGGCAAGTTCATGTGCCGGCAACCCAAGACGTTTAAACGGACTTAATAAACTTTCTATACCATCTGTCAATACTATAGGTGATGTTGTCAGTGTTAGCAACGAAGTCCCCATAATTAATAATGTAAGACGTACAGCCATAAATCCTGCTTGCCTTAATCCTTCTTCTGTAACTTTTAAGAAACCAATCCTAAATATTATTTTGCCTGGTGTCATTAGTAAATTTATAATAAATGTTATTATTATTATCATTAAAATAGGTCTTAAACCCTTTATAACAAATTTAATGGGAACTTTTGATATTTTTATTGCTAAAGCTAAAAACGCACCGACTACTAAATAAGTTATAAAGCTTTCAATGAGAAATAAGGATACTATAAAAACAAATGTCATTATTATCTTAACTCTTGGGTCAAGCTCATGAACAGGTGATTCAACAGGATAATGCTGTCCGATAGTTAAATTTTTAAACATTTCTTTTCCTCACTTCTTTCAAAATTTCTTCCTTTGCTTCTTCAACTGTGAGTATATCCGGTTTTATATTGAAACCTTTTTTTCTAAGTTCATTGACAATCTGTGCAACCTGAGGTACACCAAGTCCTATATTTCTTAGTTCTTCAGCTTGAGTATAAATTTCTTTCGGAGTTCCTTCCATATGGATTTTGCCCTTATATAATACTACAACCTTGTTTACTAACTTAGCAATATCCTCCATACTGTGCGAAACTAATATAACAGTTGCATTAGCCTTCTTATGAAGAGTTTTTATTTTATCAAACAAATCATTTCTACCTGCAGGATCTAACCCGGCAGTTGGCTCATCAAGTACTAAGTAATCTGGTTTCATTGCTAAAACTCCTGCAATTGCAACCCTTCTTTTTTGACCACCGGATAAATCAAAAGGTGATACATTTTTTATATCGTCATAGTTAAATCCTACTAATTCCAAGGATTCCTTTACTCTTTTATTAATTTCCTCTTGAGATAAATTTAAATTCATTGGACCAAAAGCTACGTCCTTTTCAACAGTTTCTTCAAAAAGTTGGTACTCGGGATATTGAAATACAAGTCCTACAGTTTGACGCACTTTTCTTAGTAGTTTTTTATCTTCTCCAACAGTTATTTCATCAACAATAATTTTACCCTCAGTAGGTAATTCTAATCCATTAAAGAGCTGTATCAAGGTAGATTTTCCTGATCCTGTATGACCTATTATGCCAAGAAAATCCCCTTTGCAAACTTCCATTCTTATGTTATCTAATGCTACAGTTCTAAATGGTGTTCCTTCACTGTATATGTATTTTATATTTTCTGCTTTTATTGACATAACAAATCCACCAATTCCTTTACGTCTATTATATCAGTTGGTATATTAAGCCCTTCTTTTGCAAGTTCCTGAGCAAGTTCTGTGACCTGAGGAACATCTAATCCAAACTCTTTAATTTCATCAATGTTTCTAAACACTTCTTTTGGAGTACCGTCTAATTTTATATTTCCCTTATCCATAATTACAACTCTGTCTGCTTGTACTGCCTCGTCCATATAATGGGTTATCAAAAGAATAGTTTTGCCATTTTCATTAAGCTTCTTCAATGTTTCCATTACTTCTCTTCTGCCGGAAGGATCCAACATGGCAGTGGGCTCATCCAATACTATACAGTCTGAGTTTAATGCAAGTATTCCAGCTATAGCTATTCTTTGTTTTTGTCCACCAGAAAGCATATGAGGAGGTCTTTTTCTGAATTCATACATACCAACAGTATTTAAGGCTTCATCAACCCTTTTTCTTATTTCAGAAGGCTCAACCCCTTGATTTTCAGGACCAAATGCTATATCCTCTTCTACAATTGTGGCCACTAATTGATTGTCAGGGTTTTGAAATACCATTCCTGCTGTCTGCCTGATATCCCAAAGCTTTGAATCATCAGAAGTATCCATACCATTTACATAAATCTTTCCTTCAGTAGGTAAAAGAATTGAATTTATAAGCTTTGCAAGTGTGGATTTTCCAGAACCATTACGACCTATTATGGCTGTAAA
>JAEZGU010000102.1 GCA_023416855.1 Bacillota bacterium | reverse complement strand
CGATTTATGGGGTGTCAATTTATAATATCTACACATTCTCCGTTTCTTTTATCAATGAAAGGAGCCAAAATTTATGACCTTGACGAAAAGCCTGTTAATGTTAAACGTTGGACAGATTTAGAGAATGTACGCCTTATTTATGATTTCTTTAAAAAATATGAAAGTGAGTTTCAATAGATTAAAAAGAGGTACTACATAAATATGGTAAATACAATAAAATTGTATAATAAATAAAAGGGCTGTTTAAAAATAGTATAAGGTAGGTGTAGGAATGCATTATAAGGAGTATAAGTCAATACTTTCAGCCAAAAATGGCATGAATATTTACAGAGGTTGCTCACACGGTTGTATATATTGTGACAGTAGAAGCCTGTGCTATCAGATGGATCATGATTTTGAAGATATAGAAATAAAGCTAAATGCTCCTGAAATGTTAGAGCAAGCGTTAATTCGCAAACGAAAAAAGTGTATGATTGGCACAGGTTCTATGTGTGATCCATATATTCATATAGAAAAGGAAATACAATATACACGCAAGTGTTTACAAATTATAGATAAATATGGATTTGGACTTTCATTACTGACAAAATCAAATAGAATATTGAGAGATTTGGATTTGTTAAAAAGTATAAACAATAAATCTAAATGTGTTGTACAGATGACTTTAACAACAGCTGACGAATATATGTGTCGCATAATAGAGCCCAATGTTTCTACTACTAAGGAAAGGGTAGAGGCATTGAAAGTATTAAGGAATAATGGTATACCAACTGTAGTATGGCTTTCACCTTTTTTACCTTTTATCAATGATACTGAAGAAAATTTTAGAGCTCTTTTAGATTATTGTATAGAGGCTGAGGTGCATGGAATTATGTGCTTTGGTATAGGAGTAACATTAAGAGATGGTAACAGAGAGTATTTTTACAAAAAGTTAGATGAGCATTTTCCGGGAATGAAACAAAAGTATATCCAAGAGTTTGGTAATTCCTACGAATGTCACAGCAAAAACCATAACAAGCTTATGAGTATGCTTTACGCAGAATGTAAGAAGCACAATATTTTATACGGAGCAGATAAAGTTTTCTCATACTTAAGCGAATATGAAGATAAACAAATTAATGAACAGATTAGCTTATTTTAAATTCGATATATTTTATATTACATATGTCGAGTATTATAAAAATTCCTGTGATATTATGTATTCATGAAAGGAGGGATACAATGTTAAATGAGTTGAATAATGTGATTGACTATATTGAAAAACATTTAACCGAAGATATATCACTTGATGAAATTTCTGATTATGCTGGTGTTTCAGATTTTCATTTCAGAAAGATATTCTTTTATCTTTCAGGTATGACACTTAGTGAATATATCAAAAATAGAAAGCTATCAGAAGCTAATAATGATTTATTAAATGGGGAAAAAGTAACAGACGTTGCTTTTAAATATGGATATCAATCATTAGACGGATTTACAAGAGCATTTAAAAAGTGGAGTGGTTATTTACCCTCAGATGTATCAAAACAACATTTAACAAAATCATTTCCCAAGCTTTCATTCATAATAACAGTTAAGGGAGGAATAACTATGGAATTTAGAATTGTAGAAAAACCTGCGTTTAATTTAGCGGGAGTAAGTAAAAGAGTACCAATGCAATTTGAAGGAGTTAATAATGAAATTGTAAAGCTTGCAATGAGCATAACTGAGGAACAAAGAAAAGAAATGCGTTCCTTGCAGAACATTGAACCTTATGAAATAGTAAATGTTTCTTATGATGCAGATGCTAATTTCTTAAAAGAAGAAGGAGATTTAACTCACTTGATCGGTGTTTTAACAACCGAAAATAATGTAAGTGATAAATTGGATAAAGTGCATGTTGAGGCTGGAACATGGGCAGTGTTTCCAAATGAAGGACCGTTTCCTTCTACATTACAAAACACTATGGCAAAAGTATATGCAGAATGGTTACCTACTTCAGGTTATGAGGTAATCAATGTTCCAACATTTTCATTTACTAAAATGGATAAGGTTAAAGAAAATTATGCTTATAGCGAAGTGTGGATTCCTGTTAAAATGATGAATAAACGATAATTTATGACTTTGTTATTAATCTAAAAAGATAACCAACTAATGGTTATCTTTTTATTGCCCAAGCAGGTTTAGAAAGTAGTTCTTGATTGATTCCTGTATTTTTCGCAGGATAACCCTCTAAAATTTCGTTATCTTCAAAAATACTTCTTTGTTTAACTAATGTACCTGATTTAACTAATGTATTTTTTCCTAAATTACTATAATCGCATATTATGGAGCCTGATTCAATAATGCTGTTTGAACCAATTGTTGTACCGTGAATCATGCAGCCTGGACCGATTATTACATTGTCTTCAATAATCAGCTCATTGTCTGGAAGTAAATGAAGTACTGAATTTTCTAATATTTGAACATTGTTTCCTATTTTCACAGGACCATGAGAATTGCCAATTATTCTAACGCCAGATGCAATTATGGAGTTATCTCCTATTTTAACATTTCCGGTAATTTCAGCAGAATCATAAATATATGCTGATTCAGAAATTATAGGGTTTATGCCATTGTATTCATATAATGTTCCCATTTTTTCACCTTCCTTTGATTCGTAACAAACAATATTTTCAACAAATGCACTTAATGAAACATTATTTCCTCTCATTCTTGCAATCATGTTTCTATCATTTTCAGTTAGTTTTCTAATAATTCTACCGGGTCTTCCTACAACAACTGACTCATCCGGTATAACCATTCCTTCGGGTATAATTGTTCCTTCACCAAAAATGCACATATTACCGATTTTAGAACCGGGTAAAAATATTACACAATTACCTATTTCGCATAAATTACCAACCTCTGTACCAATTGCAATGCACTTGTGTCCAAAGACAGTCTTGTTTCCAACTATTAGGGGATGCTCCTTTGTACCTATAAGCACTGAATTTTCAAGAATCCATGTATCATTTCCTATTTTGAGGGAATCATCAACTGACCTAAGCACTGCTCCTTGAGCAGCATATACATTATTTCCTAATCTGAGCTTGCCGACTAAGCTTGCGGAAGAATCAATTTTTAAATTAGTCATGTTACACTCCCTTTCAAAGTGAATACTTGTATTTTTTCAAATATTTGGTATTATTATAACATATAGATAAACAAAGATAAAGTAGTAGAAAATCATTGAGGTCAAAATGAAGATAGCGATAATTGGATACAGTGGTTCTGGAAAATCAACTTTAGCAAATCAGATAGGAATTTTATATAATTACCCGGTATTATATTTAGATAAAATTCAGTTTGAAGAAAATTGGAAAGAACGGGATGAAAAAATTGCTATAGCTATGGTGAAAAGGTTTTTAGATGATAACAATAATTGGGTTATCGATGGAAATTATACAAATCTTTGTAGGGATAGAAGGTTAGAGGAAGCTGATATCATTGTATTTATGTGCTTTTCAAGGTTTAAGTGCTTGTATCAGGCTTTTAAGCGCTACATAAAGTATTATGGTAAAACAAGAGAAAGTATGGCTCCTAATTGTAATGAAAAACTTGATTATGAATTTATTAAGTGGATTTTATTAGGCGGAAGATCAAAAGAAAAGAAATTGCAATACAATGAAACAATACAAAAATACAAACAAAAAATTGTTATCCTAAAAAGCAAAAAGCAAGTAGTATTATATTTGGAGGATTTAAAATATGGACTTATTGTTTAAGCATCCAAATATGGATGCAGTAAAGAAGCGACAAGATGTTATTTATAAAGAAATCAATGGAAGGTCATTGAAGCTTGATGTATATTATTCTGATAAAGGTGACTTTTCAAGCGTTCCTACTGTAATTTTAGTGCATGGTAGCGCTCAAATCGATAGCATAAAAGACTTAAAGCTATTTCAATCTTGGGGGAAAGTTATAGCTGCATATGGGTTCAATGCGGTTGTATTTAATTGGCGACCGGAAGAAAATCCTGAGGATATAAAAGACCTAATTTATTATATACTTGATAATTCCAATGAATTACTAATAAACAGAAGTAATTTAAATATTTTAGCTTTTTCTTCAGGGGTAGAGACAGGAATTAAAAATATAATGGAAATAAACACAGGATTTATAAATAAAATAATAGTTTATTATGGTAAAATAGATACAAGTATTATAGATATGATTAAAAAGCAGCATTTACCGAGATTTTTAATTGCTATGGGGGCATTTGATGATGTATATGCACCGGATTGCAATGATAGTTTCATTAAAAGTGTAAGAGACTTAGGATGCGAGGTAGAATTTTTACTTCATTCAAAAGGGGAACATGGTTTTGAAGTGTTTAATGAAGGAGAAGAAACAAATATGATTATTGAAAAAACAATTGCTTTTATTAATAAATAGAGTTAATTTTGAATATTGAACAAAGAGGTAGGTAAAGCATGAGACGAAAAGATAGGGAAATGAGTAGGGAATTTGGAATTGAGGTTATAGACAGAGCAAGCTATGGAGTGGTTTCCATGATTGATGAAAACAACGAACCATATGGTATACCTCTTTCCATAGTTAGGGATGGAGACAATTTATATTTTCATTCTGCATTAGATGGCAAGAAAGTAAAAGTATTTGAGAAAAATCCTATAGTAAGTGTAGCTTTTGTAGGAAATATTAATATTCCCGAGAATTTTTCAAAGGAAGAACTAATTGAAATTGCTAAGGATAAGTCCAAGGCAGGAGAACTGATAAGCAAAGTATTTACCACTGAGTATGAATCTGCTATTTTAAAGGGGAAAATAGCATTAGTCGAAGAAAATGAAGAAAAATTAAAAGCTATTAGACTTATATGTGAAAAATATACACCAACTAAAATGGATTATTTTAGTTTAGCAGTAGAATCAGGATTAAAAGCGATGAATATATTTAAAATAGAAATTCATGATATAACAGCAAAAAGAAAAAAATATGATATAAATGGTGAAGAAATGAAATGGGGAAGAATGAAATAATTTTAATATAAGGCTGGTGGAGAGTGTGAAGTATTATAAAAAATTAGTAGGAAAGAAAGTATATTTGTCACCGATGAATGTGGAAGATGCAGAAGTTTATGTTAAATGGCTTAATGATTTTAATGTAACGGATGGATTGGGAACATCTAACGGAGTTGTATCTTTGGAAGCCGAAAAACAATGGATTACTAATAATTCAAATCAAAATCAATTTGCTATTGTAAGATTGGAAGATGATAAATTAATAGGTAACTGTGGAATTCATAATCTTGATCAATCAAAGCAATGTGCTGAAGTTGGATTGTTTATCGGAGATGAAGAAAATCGTAACAAAGGATATGGACAGGATGTACTTAATTTATTATTGTATTTTGGATTTAACTATTTAAATTTAAACAATATTATGCTAAAGGTGTTTTCATTTAATGAAGCTGCTATAAATTGTTATAAGAAGGTCGGTTTTAAAGAAATAGGCAGAAGAAGACAATCCTATTACTTAAAAGGTACATTTTATGATGATGTATATATGGATATTTTAAAAGAAGAGTTTAAATTACACTAATAATAAGAATTACTGAAAAATTGGGTCATTGTGAAGTGACCCAATTTTTTATTCTATTATATTAATGTAAACTGCTTGCCCTTGCATTGGGTAGGATTCAGCCAAAATTCCTGTATGCCAAAGTTCAACCTTTTGTCCTATTTCTAAAGCAGAAAAATCCAATGTATTTTCATCTTTGATAATGGTGGTATCTTTATCTACCTTGAAAAATGCCGCATAATTTCCTGCTTCAAACCATTCATCATAAGGGATATTTACACTTTCTATATCTTTAACTACCAAAATTCTTTGGCTTTCGTTTTCAATTTTATAGATTAATCCAACTACATCAGGCTCTTTGTTTGGCAGTTTATCTGATGAACAACCTATAAATATAAAAATCATAACTAAGCATAGTGCTAATATTTTTTTCATGATAATTTTCTCCTTATATAATTAATTTAGGTTGATTAAGGTAACCTATAACCCTTAGTTAACAGTATATTTATACAGGATAATACTGTATAATAGTTTTATTAGATAGAGTGTCATCGTACTCTCCTTGAGGC
>JAEZGU010000094.1 GCA_023416855.1 Bacillota bacterium | reverse complement strand
GCTTCAGTAACATTTCCCCCGGTTTTATCTAAAACCCACTGGAGATAGTTTGCTTCAGATTCTTTTTTGTATTCGTTAAAGGGAATTATAATTTTGTAGTTGTTAGTCTTTGGGAGAGAAATTTCTTTTTTTATGTTAAAAAGTAATGGTATACCATCCTTAGTAACTCTTCCATCAACTGAAAGCACAACCATCCTGTCTACGACAGTCTTTAATTCTCTTAAATTGCCTGGGTAATCATAGTTGTACAAAAATTCCTTTGCTTCAGGCTCTATAGATTCAATTGTTATACCATGTTCAGCCTGCGACTTTTTCAGGAAGTAATGAATCAGATCATCTAAATCTTCAGTACGCTCTCTTAATGGAGGAATATTAATTACAATTGAACTTATCCTATAGAAAAAATCATCCCTATAGTTTCCATTTTTAACTTCAGTGTATAAGTCCTTGCTAGTTGAGGATATAATTTTGGTGTCAATCATTTTTTCCTGATCACTGTCAAGTCGGGATACTTTTTTTGTGTCAAATATTTTCAAGAGCTTTAACTGAGTAGTTTCATTAATGTCTCCAGCTTCATTTAAAAATAATGTTCCATTATTAGCATGCTCTAATTTTCCTTCCATATCACGACCGAACAATTCAACATCTAACAAATTATCAGTATATGAGCTGCAGTGAACCGCAATAAATTTATTTGAAATTCTTGGGCTGCAAACATGAATATATTTGGCAAGTACCTCCTTGCCTGTGCCAGGTTCACCTATTAACAATATGCTTAAATTTGTATTTGCAACCTTCTCGCAATGAGAAAGAACCTTTAAAAATTTTTCATTTTTGCTGCTTAAATGATAATTGTTTAATAAATTTTCTTTTAGCGTTATGTTATTTATAGTAAACACTCCTTGTGAATTAATACAATATTAAATTGATATTGTTATTATATTTAGCATTTTTAGGTATTGATTATTATACATTTATGCATAATTTAAGTCAAGACAATTGAATTATTTTGTAAATTTATTAATAATAATTACGAATTTAATTCAATTTTATTGTTAAATCAATCCAATTGGGGTATAATAATTTCAGTATTTTTTAAAAATAGGAGTAAAAATGGAAAGAGACAATAATAGATCAAATAATGAATTAAGAACAATTAAAATAACGAGAAATTACATAATGCATCCTGATGGATCAGTGTTGATAGAGGTTGGAAACACAAAGGTAATATGTACAGCATTTGTTGAGGACAGGGTTCCTCCATTTTTGAAAGGAACAGGTAAGGGGTGGGTCTCAGCAGAATAATCAATGATACCTGGCTCAACTAAAACAAGGAAAGCTAGAGATATAAATAAATTAAAAATTGACGGTAGATCTCAAGAAATACAAAGGTTAATAGGCAGAAGCCTAAGGTCTGTTGTAGATTTAGAAGCAATAGGAGAAAGGACAATCTGGATAGACTGTGATGTAATCCAAGCCGATGGAGGAACAAGGACAGCATCCATAACAGGAGCCTTTGTAGCAATGGCTGATGCTTTTTATGGATTGTTAAAAAGAAAAGAAATTGGGAAGATGCCTATAAAAGCATTTGTATCAGCAGTAAGCGTGGGAATATTAAAAGGTGAAACAATTATTGATTTATGCTACGAAGAGGACTCAGCTGCTGAGGTTGATATGAATATAGTAATGACGAATAAAGGTGAATTTGTCGAAATCCAGGGTACAGGTGAGGAAGCAACCTTTACGCACAACGACTTAATGAGTTTAATTTCATTGGCAACAAAAGGCTGCCAGGAGTTATATAAAATACAGCGCGATGTATTGGGAGAAGAAATAAGCGAGGAAATAGGAAAATGATTAGAAAGATAGTATTATCCAGCGGTAATAAACATAAAATTTCAGAAATTAAGGACATATTGAAAGATATGCCCTTTGAGATTGTATCAAAGGATGATTTAGGATATAAGGCTTTTGATGTAATTGAAGATGGAAAGACACTTGAAGAAAATGCCTTTAAAAAGGCTGAAGAGCTTCATAAATTAGTTAAAGGCATAGTAGTAGCTGATGATACAGGGTTGTTTGTAGATGCTTTAATGGGAGAACCGGGAGTTTATTCAGCAAGATATGCAGGTGAGCCAGCTTCAGATGAAAGAAACAGAGAATTGCTCTTAAAAAATTTAAAAGAAGTTCCAACAGAAAAAAGAACTGCATATTTCCAAACTGTTATTGCAATCGTATTCGAAGATGACAGAAAAATGACTGCAGAAGGAAAAGTGTATGGTAAAATTGCATTTGAAGAAAGAGGAAACAATGGATTTGGATATGATTCCTTATTTATAGTTGAGGACACTGGAAAAACATTTGCAGAAATGACTGAAGAAGAAAAAAACCAAATAAGCCACAGAGCGCGTGCTTTAATGAATTTAAAGAGTAAGCTGGAGGTATAGGTGTAGGTGAAAATATTAGTAATAAGTGACAGCCACAATTATGTGTTGGACTCTCAGGTAGAAATAATCAAACAACATGGCGTTTTTGATATGTTAATACATTGTGGTGACAAGTATAAGGATGCTGAAAAATTTGCATCCAAGCTAAATATAGAAAATATTTGTCAGGTTCCTGGCAACTGTGACTATATGTCTGATAAACCACAAGTAATCATTGAGGATGTTGAGGGTAAAAAATTATTAATAACTCACGGTCATTTGCATAATGTTAAATCAACTTTAAATGAATTAATATTACATGCAAAAGAGGTAAATGCTGATGCAGCAATTTACGGTCACACTCACTGTGCTCAAAATGAAATCATAGACAATATTTTATTCTTTAATCCGGGGAGTTCAATATATC
>JAEZGU010000093.1 GCA_023416855.1 Bacillota bacterium | reverse complement strand
CCTGTAATGAGAGTGCTAAGTAGCACAATACAGGTTCTTTTTTTCCAATGATTATTAACTGCCCATCCATTGCTTATCAATTGTTCATCAACAGTTATGAGATTTTACCTAAAAATATAATTTCATCTGTATCTGCGTTTATTATAGATAGTCCGTTTTCTTCCCAATTTGATGAGCCAAGATAACCTATTCTATCATCCCATGCATCATCATATTCTTCTTTGGTAACCAATTCTCCGTCTACATAATATTCTATTTTTGATTCTATAAGTTTAAAACCTTCCTGTGATATAATATTATGTTCATCTTCATAGCCATAATCATCGTAGTCATCGTAATCTTCATCATCATAATAGTCGTCGTCATAATAATTAATATCTGTTTCTGTATCTGTATATAAGTAACCGTAATTGATTAGATTATAAAGGCATTCATACATTTCATCCATACATTCATTGTTGCAGTAGCTTTCTGCCAACTGAGTAAAAAAGTCCAATATCTCTTGATTTTTTACTTCGTATGTTACCTTATCCTTTGTATAAAGCATTTCTTTCCAATCACCGCTTTCATTTGTAATAGTTATCTTCATTGCCAATCCCCCTAATAATAAATATTATTTGTAATATATATTAAGCTTTTTATTTTTTAGGATAATTATTTTATAATTTTTATAAAAAAATTGGCAATTAAATAATGTTGGTAACTATAACTGTAATATTTCGTTTGAATGATTTATTTCAAAAATATTTGTTTTTGTATTTTTCATATAATTTTTGAAATCAGAAGTAGTCCTAAAATTATCCCAAAAATGCATGGGTATAAATACTTTAGGTTGAAGCTTCTCTATAAAATATTCTCCTCCGCAATAATAATTTTGCTCTAATCTTCCGTCAACAGGGAAAAAGGCAATATCAATAATAGGTTTCAATTTTGAAATATCATCTATAATGGATTTAAATGCATTTTCCATTTCTTTTTCTTCTTCCAAAGTATCATCAGGCCATTTCCACCAATTTAAATCGCCTGCATGAAAAACAGTAATTTCAGCATCCTTAATTAAATAGCTGACTCCCTCATCAGTAGAACCAAATGTATTGATTTCTAAATTATTAATTTTGTTTTCTGTGTTTTGCTTAGCAACATATACATTTTCTACGCTGTTATATAATTTTATGTCACTGCTTAATATATAGTATGTGTTTGCTTTACCTTTAATCAATGTAAAAATATCATGATTGTAATGATCTTGATGATTGTGTGAAGCAAAAACATAAAGTGGTTTTTGGCTGTTAGAAATATCTTCTAATAGTATGTCTAATTTAAAATCAGATTTTGGATCCTTTATATTTTTAAAATAATCAAACATAAAAAACGTGTTATTAGTTTCAACTATAAAACAACTATGGTAAATGTAATATATTTTCATATTTCACTCCTGTTTATATTTATACTATTATTATCATAGCATATATTATAACTGTTAAAAAGAGAATAAAAAATTTTATTATAGAAAAAATACATGTGTATTCCAATTATTAATAAACTTAGCAAAATATTTATTGTATTAAGTTTGCTAACATAGTATAATGAGAAGTTAATAAAAATAAAGGATGATAAATTTAATGAAAATTGAAAATGTAATTTTGAATGACAACATTCAAAGAGCCTTGGATGAAATGGGTTTTGAAGAAAGCACACAAATTCAGCAAGAGGCAATTCCTGTTATACTGCAAGGAAAAGATATAATAGGGCAATCAAATACAGGGACAGGAAAAACAGCGGCTTTCGCCATACCTATTCTTGAAAAAATAGATAAAGATTTACGCATGCCACAAGCACTTGTTCTACTTCCAACAAGAGAGTTGGCCGTACAAGTAGCAAATGAGTTTAGAAAAATAGCAAAGTACTCTGATGGCATTAAGACAGTAACAGTATATGGTGGCGCTGATATACGTGATCAAATAAACAAACTAAAAGGTGGAGCTCAAATTATTGTAGGAACTCCGGGAAGAGTTATTGACTTAATTGAAAGACGTGTAATTAAGTTAAGTGAATTAAATATAGCCGTATTAGATGAAGCAGATGAAATGCTTAAAATGGGATTTAGAGAAGATATTGAATTAATTCTTAGTAAGGTTGATCATCCGGTACAGAACTTATTATTCTCAGCTACTATACCTGATGAAATGAAAAAAATTATTAAGAAATTTCTCAATGATCCTGTACCGATAAAAACTTTAAGAGAAGGCATAACAGCAAAAGAAGTTAAGCAAAGCTATTTCTTAGTAAAGCATACAGATAAATTAGATGCTCTTGCAAGATTAATTGACACATATACACCTAAACTTACTTTGGTATTTTGCAATACAAAGAAATCTGTTGATGAATTGTATGATCAGTTGATTGAAAAGGGATATAATTGTGATAAAATCCACGGAGATATAAAACAAGCTCAAAGATTAGACACTTTAAATAAATTCAACAACGGATTAATTGATATACTTATTGCTACTGATGTAGCAGCAAGAGGTTTGGATATAAAAGAGGTAGAAGTAGTAATAAATTATGAAGTACCTTCAAAAGAAGATTATTACGTTCATAGAATAGGAAGAACAGGCAGAGCAGGAAAAGAAGGAGCTTCCTTTACACTTGTTTCAGCAAAGGAAATAAAGAAAATTGAAGCTATAGAAAAGTATACAAAAAAACCTCTTCGAAAAAGAACAATTCCTACAGTGGATAAAGTAAATGAAGTTAAACAGGATAAGTTCATAAGAGGTATAGTTGAAGTAATAGAAAAAAATGATTTTAGTGAAAATAGAGAGTTAGCTCAAAGATTATTATCGCTAGGATATGATGCTGAAACTTTAATTGCTGCAATGATGAAAAAGTTGGTTAAGTTTGATTACTCTGAAGATAGAGATTTAAACGATATTATACCTGAAAGAAAGAAATCACTCCGAAGCAAAGAAAGAAGCATGGAGAATACAGTTAGATTCCATGTAAACCTTGGTAAAAAGCAGGGAATAAGACCTGGGGATATTTTAGGAGCCGTAGCAGGAGAATGTGATATACCCGGTTCTGACATTGGTGAAATAGAAGTGTTGGAAAACTATTCTTTCTTTAATGCAGCTGAAGAGCATAAGAACAAGATACTAAAATATATGGGTAAAGCTCAAATAAAAGGTAAAGATGTTATAATTGAAATATCAAAGGAGAAAAAGTCAAGACAAAGTAGGGGCAAATCTTTCTTTGAAGATAAATCTAAGTCGCAAAAAAAGAAATCAAGGAAATATTAAAAAAGTATTGACAAATCTTTATTGCAAGTAATATAATACTCAAAATGAACTGTGAAGGATCGAGTAGAGCAGAAACAGCAATTAAGAGAGGGAAGGAAAGGTGTGAGCTTCCTTTGTATGACTGTTTGAAAACTAATCTGGAGTTAAGTCAGAAAGCAAATGCGTAATGACTTGGTATGGATGCCTTAAATCCCTTGAGAAGCAATTAAGGTGGAACCACGGTAAATTCGTCCTTGAACATATTTATGTTCAAGGATTTTTTATTTTAAAAATACTTAATAATAATTGGGAGGTATATATGATTAAATTAACATTACCTGACAACAGTGTCAGAGAATATGAAGACGGAATATTAGCAATGGATGTAGCTAAAAGCATAAGCGAAGGTTTAGCAAGAAATGTTGTTGGAGCTGTTTATAACGGAAAAACAATTGGTCTTATGGAAGCGATAAAAGAAGATGGAACTATTAAATTCTTAAAATTTGAAGAAAAAGAAGGAAAGGATGTATTTTGGCATACATCATCACATATTTTAGCTCATGCAGTAAAAAGATTGTGGCCGGATGCAAAATTGGCAATAGGTCCTGCCATAGACAATGGGTTTTACTATGACATTGATGTAGAACATAGATTTGTTGTAGAAGACTTTGAAAAAATTGAAGCTGAAATGAAAAAAATAGTTAAAGAAGGATTAGAATTAGAAAGATTTGAACTTCCACGAGCTGAAGCTATAAAATTCATGGAGGGAAGACAAGAAGATTATAAGGTGGAATTAATTCAAGATTTACCGGAAGATGCTATAATATCGTTCTATAAGCAAGGAGATTTTGTTGACCTTTGCGCCGGACCACATCTTGAATCTACTAAAAAACCAAAAGCAATGAAGCTGTTAAGTATTGCAGGTGCTTATTGGAGAGGCAATGAAAACAATAAAATGCTTCAAAGAATTTATGGTATAAGCTTTGAAAAAGCAAAGGATTTAGAAGATTATTTAAAAATGCTTGAAGAAGCTAAAAAGCGTGACCATAGAAAGCTTGGTAAGGAACTTGAACTATATTTTATGTCAGAAGAAGGCCCGGGATTCCCATTTTTCTTACCAAAAGGTGTTGAAGTAAAAAATGAGCTAATGAAGTATTGGAGAGAGGTTCATAGAAAAGCAGGATATAAAGAAATTGAATCTCCTATAATATTAAATAGACACCTTTGGGAAGTATCAGGACATTGGTACAATTATAAAGAAAATATGTATACAACTGTAATAGATGATCAAGATTTTGCTATAAAACCAATGAACTGCCCAGGTGGAATATTAGTGTATGCAAACAGCATGCATTCCTACAAGGATTTCCCATTAAGATTAGCAGAAGTGGGAAGAGTTCACAGACATGAATTATCAGGAGCCCTTCATGGACTTATGCGTGTAAGAGCATTTACTCAGGACGATTCTCATATATTTATGCTTCCTGAACAAATTAAAGACGAAATAAAGGGAGTTGCAAATTTAATAGATGAAATGTACAAAACTTTCGGTTTCTCATATCATGTGGAGCTTTCAACACGTCCAGAGAAATTTATGGGAGATATAAATGATTGGGATTTAGCAGAAGCTGCATTAAAGCAAGCATTAGAGGAATTAGGACTTGATTTTGTCATTAACGAGGGTGATGGTGCATTCTATGGACCTAAGATAGACTTCCATCTAACTGACTGCATAGGAAGAACATGGCAGTGTGGAACTATCCAGTTAGATTATCAAGAGCCACAGCGTTTTGAGCTTGAATATATAGGAGCTGACGGACAGAAACATAGACCTATAATGATTCACCGTGTTGCAATTGGAAGTATTGAAAGATTCTTCGGTATTTTAATAGAACAGTATGCAGGAGCATTTCCAACATGGTTAGCACCTGTTCAGGTTAAAATACTTCCTATATCTGATAAATATATGGACTATGCATTAAAAGTAAAAGAACAGCTATTTGATTTGAACATCAGAGTAGAGTTAGATTCAAGAGCTGAAAAGATTGGTTATAAAATTAGAGAAGCTCAAATGGAAAAAGTTCCTTATATGCTAATTGTAGGAGAAAAAGAAGCTGAAAGTGGTACTGTATCAGTAAGAGAAAGACAAAAAGGTGATATAGGAAGCATGAACATAGAAGATTTAAGTAATATAATTATAGACAAAATAAAAAACAGAGAAAACGACTCACCACAGTTAGTGTAGGTAAATAAGTGAATAGGGTTATTGTCATGAATATGACAATAACCCTATTTTAGTTATCTAATTGTTGTTTATGATTTATATTAAGGGTATAATAATAAGCATGGAGGTATTATGTTAAAAATAGGATGTCATTTGTCCGTGTCTAACGGATATGAGAAAATGGGAAAAGATGCATTAAAAATAGGAGCTAATACTTTTCAATATTTTACCCGCAACCCAAGAGGAAGTAAGGCGAAAAATATAGATGTTGAAGATGTTGAAAAGCTAAGAGATATAATGGAAAAATGTGAATTTGCAAAGGTTGTTGGACATGCGCCATATACATTAAATATTAGCTCAGCTGACGAACAAACAAGAGAATTTGCTCTACAGGTATTAGAGGATGATTTAATAAGAATGGAGTTTTTACCTCATAATTATTATAATTTTCATCCGGGAAGCCATGTAAAGCAAGGTGTTGAAATTGGCATAAAATATATAATAGAAGCATTAAATAAAGTAATAAAAGAAAATCAAACTACAATCGTTTTATTAGAAACTATGTCAGGCAAAGGAACGGAAATAGGAAGAACCTTTGAAGAATTAAAGCAAATAATTGATGGAGTAAACTTATCCGAAAAAATAGGAGTATGCCTTGATACATGTCACGTTTATGATTCAGGATATGATATAGTTAATGATTTAGACGGTGTTTTAGATGAATTTGACAAAATTATTGGACTTAATAAATTATATGCAATACACTTAAACGATAGTAAAAATCCTTTTAACAGTAAGAAAGACAGACATGAAACTATTGGCAATGGACAAATTGGTTTTGAGGCAATAACAAGAATTATTAATCATCCAAAACTAAGAAATTTACCTTTTATACTAGAAACACCTAATGAATTGGATGGACACGAAAAAGAAATTAAAATGCTGAGAGAAGCATATAAATATTAATTTAGGGAGGACTTATGAGTACTGTATATTCTAAAGATGTTCAATATCATATTAATATGAAGGAGGGCGATGTGGGCAAATACGTAATATTGCCCGGAGATCCTAAAAGATGTGAAAAAATTGCAAAGCATTTTGACAATGCTGTATTAGTGGCAGACCATAGAGAATATGTTACATATACAGGCTATATAGACGGAGTAAAAGTAAGTGTAACATCAACAGGTATAGGGGGACCTTCTGCTGCAATAGCTTTGGAGGAATTAACAAATATAGGAGCTGATACATTTATACGTGTGGGTACAAGCGGCGGTATGGATGTAAATGTAATGGGAGGCGACTTAGTCATAGCATCAGGAGCTATTCGTATGGAAGGAACAAGCAGAGAATATGCACCAATGGAATTTCCTGCAGTTTCTAATTATGAGGTGCTAAATGCATTAGTAAAAGCATCAGAAAATTTAGGAAAAAAGTATCATGTTGGAATAGTTCAGTGCAAAGACTCGTTTTACGGACAGCACTCACCGGAAATTAAGCCAGTAAGCTATGACTTGACAAATAAGTGGGAAGCGTGGCTAAGATTAGGAGCATTAGCTTCTGAAATGGAATCAGCTGCTTTGTTTATAGTGGGTGCATATAGAAGAGTACGAGTTGGAGCTATATTAAATGTAGTTGCAAACCAAGAAAGAAGAAGATTAGGATTAGATGACCCTCAAGAGCATGATACAGAAGCAGCCATAAAAGCAGCAATTGAAGCAATAAGAATATTAATAAAGCAAGATAAGCAATGACAAGGGAAACCTTGTCATTTATGTTATAATTTTTATCAGTAGTGGAACTGTTATTAATGAAATAAGTGTAGTAGCTGAAACGATAATGGCTGCAAATTCTTTTTCTTTATTATAATTTTCTGCTAATATGGATGTCATTGCTGATGCAGGCATGGCTGTCATAATAATTACTGAATAAACTGCTATAGACATTTCATTTAATAATAAAGAAATCAAATATGTAATTACAGGTATAATAATTAATTTTATAATTATACCGTAATAAACTGTCCAATCATTGATATGTTGTTTAATTTTAACTTTTGATAATATTACGCCTATTATTAACATAGATAGTGGACCAGTAATATTGCCAATGCTTTTTATACTTGAAAGCAGAGCACCTTTTATTTGTATATTAAATAGCATGATAATTATACCTATTATCACTGCTATAATGGAAGGGTTAAACAACAGACTGATAATTTCTCTTTTCAAGTAACCATTATCTAATTTTCCTTTGTACAGAAGTATGCCATAAGTCCATAAAAAAATAACAAAATACAAATTAAAAATTGAACCATAAACAACACCTTCATATCCATATATTGAGTTTAATACAGGGAATCCAATATAACCGGTATTTACAAATACATTAGCAAAGTGTAAAACTGTTTTCTTGTCATTTTTAACCGGAATTAATAATATTAGTGAAACAAAAACCATAACTGCATATGCTGCCAAGCTTAGATAAAATGTTGCAAATACATTAGATTTTATGGATTCATCGTATGTAAACATAAAAGATGATACAATCATAAATGGAAGTGCAATTTTTATAAGGATGTCTGTTAACCCTTTGTTTATTTCTTGTGTGATTATATTTTTTTTGCTTGCGTATACACCTACTAAAATAATTATAAATAAAGAAACAACACTTTCTGTAATTGATGAAATACCCAAAATAAACCTCCAATTTTTACTCTTGTTTATATTATGTGTGAAAATTTAATTGTTTCTATAATTAGATTAAATTTAATGTTTAATATATTTCTAATGATTTTTTAATATTGTTGTAAATACATATTAATTATTTAAAGGTATATTAGTATCAAAAGAAATAACAAATGGAGGTTGAAATAAATGAAAGTAACTTTGGAACAAATCGATGAATTAAGAAATAGGGTTAATGTAAGCTATGAAGAAGCTAAAGCAACATTAGAAAAAAATGACGGAGATTTAATTAAATCAATTATAGAGCTTGAAAACAAAAAAGGAAAAAAGAATGAATATAAAGGAAGCTTTACAAGCTTTACAAACAGATTATTGTCTTTAAAAATGTCTATTAAAAATGAAACTGGAAATATATTATTAGATGTTCCTTTAATAATCGTGTTAATTTCTTTCATGATGGCTTTCTGGGTTGTAATATTCATATTGATATTAGCAATTCTAACATCATGCAAAATTAAGATTTACAGAGCTAAAGGTTCTATAAACGTTGATGGTATCAAGAAAAACATGAAAGAAACAGTCGAAAAAATTAAAGTAAAGTCAGAAAAAATAATAAAAGATGATGAAATAAACATAGTTATTGACGAAGAAGATACAACAGAAAATGAAATAATTATTGAATAGAAAAAGAAATATCAGGCATTTGACCTGATATTTCTTTTGCAGTATAATGGTAGAAAAAGGCTGAGGTATGTTATGGAAAAGAAGAAAATTCTTATTGTTGAAGATGAAGCAAAAATAGCTCGGTTTTTAGAGCTTGAATTAAAATATGAAGGATATGAAATAGAAATTGCTAATAACGGTAGAGATGGATTAGAAAAAGGTAAATTACCTGATGTTGATGTTATAATTCTTGATTTAATGCTACCGGGCTTAAGTGGAATAGAAGTGTGCAGAAGATTAAGACAGACATCGGATGTTCCTATTATCATGCTTACTGCAAAGGATGATATTTCTGATAAAGTTACGGGACTTGATATAGGAGCAGATGATTATATGACGAAGCCTTTTGCTGTTGAAGAGCTTTTAGCACGCATAAGAGTACTTTTAAAAAGAAGCGAGAACAAAACAAAGACTATAGCAGATTCTTCAATACTGGAGATAGGAAAGTTAAAATTGTCCAAAAATAATTATAAAGTTGAATATGACAATGAAAATATTGATTTAACAAAGAAAGAATTTGAATTGTTAGAATTTTTGATGATAAATAAAAACATAGTATTATCAAGAGAAAAGATACTTGACAAGGTTTGGGGATATGATTATTTTGGAGATACAAATATTATAGATGTATATATAAGATATTTAAGAAGTAAAATTGACCAGAAATACAATATAAATCTTATTGAAACAGTAAGAGGAGTAGGTTATATCATAAGGAATTGAGAGCTCTCATGATTAGAAGAATATTAAACTCGATAATAAATATATTGCTTTACCCTTTAAATTTAATAGCAAGATTTGTAATTGAGCTTTTAAAAAGGTTGAAATTTTCTATTGCATTTAAAATTTCTGCCTCTTATTTGCTTATTTACATTATGATTATATTAATTGTAGCAACAACAACATCTGCAGGATGTATGATATTTGAGTTTCAGAAGTTTGAACGAAACATTATAAATCAAGATGTTGCAAATATAAAAAAAGAATTTCCCAATTTTGAAGGAAATGCGATCTTGAGCAGCAATGCTAAGGATTTCCAGGTATATGATGATAACTTAAATTCAATTTACCCTCAATACAATGAAGGGAGATATTCTGACAATATAATTGTTGTTTTAGAAAAATTATTATATAATAGACAATATCTATAT
>JAEZGU010000081.1 GCA_023416855.1 Bacillota bacterium | reverse complement strand
TGTCATTACTATCACCTTTAATAATGCAAACTTAAATTTCCATTATTAATATTCCTTTCAATCAGACCGTTATAACTTAAATTTACAAACTATTTATATTTCAAAAACATTGATATTCATCATTTATATATATCATAGACAAGTTTTATAGTAATATAGACAAGTCATAATGCATTGTATGTAATTATTTAGCATGTCGTGATGCGTATTATCCATAACATCAAGCATAAGTATTTGCAATATATATTAAAATACGAAAAAAACTGTTGTAAAATAAAATTATCTTTGTTATAATCATAGTCAATTGAAAAATACAATAGCAATGAAAAAGCATAGTAGGTATAAAGTATATGTTTATACAGAGAAAAACCATCATGGCTGAAAGTGGTTTTAAGCATTTTATACTGAACATTCACTTTGGAGCTGGCAAAATGAACTTAAGTAGTTTTGCACGGTAAATGCCGTTAATTAATTAAGGTCATAAAGAAAATGTTTAGGTTTCTTAGTGATGAAAAGAGTGGTACCGCGATTTTTCGCCTCTTACGAGGAGAAAGGTCGCTTTTTATTTTTTCAAATTATTCACATCATGAAAGGAGTATATATGAGAGAGCAACTTTTAAAATTAAAAGAAGAAATGCTACTAAAGCTAAAAGAATGTGCTGACATTAATGACTTAGAGAAAATTAGAATTCAGTGCTTAGGTAAAAAAGGAGATTTAACTGCAATATTAAGATCAATGGGAGGCTTATCTGAAGAAGAAAGACCTGAGATAGGTAAGCTTGCTAACGAGGTTAGAGCAATAATAGAAGAAGAAATGCAATCAATTAAAGAAAAAATCAGTGCTCTTGAATCTTCAAAGAAAGTTAAATCAGAAATTCTGGATATAACTATGCCGGGTAGAATTCCTGAAATAGGTAGAAGACATCCTTTGATTCAGGTTAAAGAAGAATTGGAAAGTGTATTTATGCGTATGGGATATGATGTTATTAATGGTCCTGAAATCGAAACCGTTGCAAACAACTTTGATGATTTAAATGCGCCTTATGATCACCCATCAAGAGATTGGTCTGATACATTTTATTTATCTGATGATTTAATACTTAGAACTCATACTTCACCGGTTGAAATCAGAGTAATGAAGGAAGCAGTTAAAGAAGGAAAACTTCCTATTAGAATGGTTTCAACAGGTAGAACCTTCCGTTTTGATGATGTAGATGATACTCATTCACCGATGTTTCATCAAATGGAATGCTTAGTTGTGGATAAGGGTGTTACAATGGCTAATTTAAAAGATTCTATTGACCAATTTGTCAAGGAATTATTCGGTAGCAATGTTAAGACACGTTTTAGACCTCATAACTTCCCATTTACAGAACCAAGTGCCGAAGTTGATGTTTCTTGCCATATATGCATGGGTAAGGGTTGTCCTGCATGTCACGGCACAGGATGGAGTATGGAGCTTTTAGGTTGCGGTATGACTCACCCTAATGTTCTTAGAAACTGCGGTATAGACCCTGAAGTTTATTCCGGCTATGCTTTTGGTATGGGAATTGACAGAGTTGCTATGGTTAAGTATGGAATTCCAAACATCAGATTATTATTTGAAAATGATGTTAGATTCTTAAAACAGTTTTAGGAGGTTGAAATATGTTAGTACCTATTAAATGGATGAAACAATATGTTGAAATTAATACGGATGATAAAACATTAGCTGATAAATTAACACTTACAGGCTCCCACGTAGATGCGGTTATTGATTATGAAAAGAAAGTTATAAATGTTGTAACAGGTAAAATATTAGAAATTGAACAACATCCTAATGCTGATAAATTAATCGTTACCCAGATAGACATAAACAAGGAAGAGCCTGTACAAATTATTACCGGAGCTAAAAATGTTAAGGTAGGAGATATTGTACCTGTATGCTTAGAAGGAGCAGAGCTTCCTATAGGTTTAAAAATTAAAAAATCTAATTTTAGAGGTCTTCCTTCTTATGGTATGATGTGCTCATATGAAGAGCTTGGCTTTGATGACAAGGTTATTCCAAAGGAAGCAAGGGATGGTATAGCGATTCTACCTCCTACAACAGAGCTTGGAAAAGACATAAAGGAAGTGTTAGAATTAGATGGCAGTGCACTTGAGGTTGAAGTTACTTTTAACAGGCCTGACTGCTTAAATATTGTGGGTATGGCCAGAGAGACTGCAGCCACACTTGGAACTGAGTTTAAATTTCCTGAAATAGATATTAAGAACGAACAAGGAGATATAAAAGATTATCTAAATGCTGTTGAAATTGAAGATGAAGATTTATGCTCTCGTTTTTATGCTAAAGTTATTAAGGATATAAAAATTGGACCTTCGCCATTGTGGATGCAAAGAACATTGATGGATGCAGGGATGAGACCTATCAACAATATTGTTGACGTAACTAATTTTGTTATGCTTGAGCTTGGTCAACCGCTACATGCATATAATTTAGAAGCTTTAGAGGGAAGAAAATTAATTGCAAGAAGAGCAAGACAAGATGAAAAAATAGTTACAATTGATCAAAATGAAAGAGTTCTAAACAATAACATGCTTGTCATAGCTGATGGTGAAAAGCCTGCATGCATAGCAGGAGTTATGGGTGGTTACCATTCAGAAATTAAAGATGATACAAAAATAATGGTTTTGGAAAGTGCAAACTTTAATCCTAAATCAATAAGAGAAACATCAAAAAAATTAGGTATGCGTTCAGAAGCATCTGCAAGAAACGAAAAACCGATGGGATATGTAATGGTTGAGTTGGCAAATAAAAGAGCTTGTCAATTAATTGAAATGATTGGTGCAGGAACAGTTGTAGGTGGATATTTAGAAGCAGGTAAGAACGAATATACAGCACCTGTTGTTACATTAAGACCACATAGAGTAAAATGGTTGTTAGGTGTTGATATACCTGTTGATGATATGCTTAAATATTTAAATTCTTTAGAAATAGAATCAACTTTTGACGGCGAAAAAATAATAAGTAAAATACCTTATTTCAGAACAGATATAGAGCAGGAAGCTGATTTAATTGAAGAAGTAGGTAGAATTTATGGATTTGAAAACATAGAATCTGTACCTTTACTTGGAAGCACAAGAGTTGGAAGAAAATCTGACAAGAGAAACTTAGAAGATTATATTAAATCAATTGTTTGTGGTATGGGATTGTACGAAATTACAACATATTCATTCATTAGTCCTAAATCTTATGATAATATATGTGCCGGTTTAGACAGCCCACTTAGAAATTATGTAAGAATTTTAAATCCACTTGGTGAAGATTTTAGTTCTATGAGAACTACACTTATTCCTAATATGATGGAAGTTGTTGCTCGAAACTCAAACAGAGGAGTTGAAAGTGCAAAGTTATTTGAAATTGGAAGCATATTTAATCCAAAAGCTCAGCCTGTAGTAGAGGAACCATATGAAATAATGAAATTATGTTTAAGCATGTACGGAGGATATGATTTCTTTGATTTAAAAGGTATAATTGAAGTAATATTATCAAGATTAGGAATAAAGGTAAGTTTAAAACCTGTAACAGATAATCCTACATTCCATCCTGGTAGAACTGCAGCAATGTATGTAAATGATGATTTAATTGGGATTTATGGAGAAATAAGCTTAGCGGCTTCTAAAAATTATGGAATTGACAATAAAGTATATGTTGCTGAAATTGATGTTGAAAAATTGCTGCAATATAAAGATACAAATTGGAAATACCAGCCTCTTCCTAAATATCCTGCCATGGTAAGAGATATAGCAGTTATAGTTAAGGATGAAGTTTTAGCGGGAGATATGATTAGTACAATAGAGGAAATAAATCCTCATTTAATTGAAAGTGTTAAGTTGTTTGATGTTTACAAAGGTGAGCATGTTCAAGAGGGATATAAGTCAACTGCATTTTCAGTTACCTATAGAAACAAAGAGCGTACATTAAAAGAAAAAGAAGTGGAAAACATCCACAAGAAGATACTTGAAGAATTAGAAAAGAAATATGAAGCAAAATTAAGGATGTAATAAAATGACCACCAAACGGTGGTCAATTTTTATGCTTTTTTCTTTTTTACTATATACCAAAGGGCAACACCTGATAATATCATGGCAATGCTTATTAATTGAGCTACCCTCATATTTAAAAACATTAAACTGTCTGTTCTTAATCCTTCTATAAAAAACCTTCCGGTTGAGTATAATATCAAATAAAGTGCAAGAATTTGACCGTGTGTAGTTTTCTTTTTTCTTGAATACCATGTTAGAAAAATAAATATTGTAAAATTAATTATAGACTCATATAAAAATGTAGGATGAACTTTCTGACCATTCACCATTATTCCCCACGGTAAATCGGTTGGACCGCCATGAGCTTCCTGATTAACAAAATTTCCCCATCTACCAATTGCTTGCCCTAATGCAACGCTTGGAATTAATATGTCAAGAAGCTCCAAGACGTTGATTTTTCTTATCTTACAAAAAAATATACCTGTTATTATACCCGCTATCAATGCTCCGTGAATTGCAAGTCCACCATGTCTTATGTTAATAATTTCAGAAAGATTTTGACTATAATAATTCCAAGAAAATATAACATAATATGCTCTTGCGCCTACTATGGCAGCAGGAATTGCAATTAATAAAAAGTCAAGCACATTATCTTCTTTAAATCCGGTTCTTTTAGCTTCTTTTAAAGCAAAGAAAACGCCTAATAACACTCCCAATGAAATTAAAACTCCATACCACATTATATCTATTCCAAAAATCGTAAAAGCAACTGGGTCCATAAACTCCTCCTATGTAAAGCTATTATGTATATTAATATTAGGTGCACATGCTTAATGTAACATTAACAATTATATAGTTTTATTAATTCATAGTCAAATAAAAGATGGCGGATAATACTTGCTTAAAAAAGATTAAAAAAAATATTTTTCCCTTTTTTAAAAATAATAGTGGCATTTTTATCCCACGTTGTGGTATAATATGCCCAGTAGGTGGTAGAAAATGTTTACTGGTGAGTATATACATTCATTTGATGAGAAGGGAAGGGTTATAATACCTTCCAAATTCAGAAACGAACTTGGCGAAAATTTTTATATCGGTAAGGGATTGGATAAGTGCTTGTTCATTTATCCTATTGAAACATGGACAGAATTCGTTGGTAAACTTAAAAATTTATCTACCTTTAACAAAGAAGAAAGATTTTTCTTAAGAAGATTTGTTTCCGGATTCAGTGAATGTTCTTTCGATAAACAGGGAAGAATATTAGTACCGCCATCCTTAAGAGAGTTTAGTGAATTAAATTCAGAAGCTGTCGTAATAGGAGTTATTGATAGAATTGAAATTTGGAACAAAAGCAGTTGGGATAATTATGCTAATAACGAGGAATATGATTTTGACAGCATAGCAGAGAAAATGTCAGATTTGGGGATAGGACTATAGGGGAGGAGCCATAAGGATTACAAACATACTTCGGTTTTACTGAATGAAGCTATCCAAGGGCTTAATATTAAATCAGACGGGATTTATGTTGATGCAACCTTAGGAGGTGGAGGTCACACCTTAGAATTGCTTAAGCATGTAACAGAAGGCAAAGTAATAGGTATAGACCAAGATGATTATGCCATAGAAAGGGCAACTGAAAGATTAAAGGCATATGATAACTTCATAGCAGTAAAAAACAATTTCAGCAATATTAAAGAAGTTTTAGAGAATCTACATATAGATAAAATTGACGGAATATTATTTGATTTAGGTGTTTCATCTTTTCAGTTAGATATACCTGAAAGAGGATTCAGCTATAATTATGATATGCCTCTTGATATGAGAATGGATAAAAGCAGTACAATAACTGCAAGACATATTGTTAATGGATATGAGGAAAATGAATTATCTCGCATTATCTGGGAGTACGGTGAAGAAAAATGGGCTTCAAGAATTGCTAAGTTTATTGTACAAGAAAGAGAAAGCGAATTTATTGAAACAACCGGTCAGCTTGTTAGCATTATAAAAAAAGCAATACCAAAACAAGTTAGATTAGAGGGTGGACATCCTGCTAAAAGAACATTTCAAGCAATAAGGATAGAAGTTAACAGAGAACTTGAAATACTTGAAAATACTTTTAGGGATGCTGTTGATAGTTTAAATATAGGTGGAAGAATCTGCGTTATAACATTTCATTCATTAGAGGATAGAATTGTTAAAAATACATTTTCGGATTTAAATAAGGATTGTATTTGTCCGCCGGAATTTCCCACATGTACATGTGATCACAGAAGAAAATTAAAAATTATAACTAAGAAACCAATTATTCCATCAGAAGACGAAATAAATGAAAATCACAGAGCACACAGTGCAAAGTTAAGAGTAGGAGAGAGGGTGTAATAAGTGTCAGCTTTAAGAAAAGAAGTCATTGATATTGATTATGGACAAGAACTAAATTCTCCCAATAAAAAACGAATAAAACGAAATAAAAAAAATAATAATGTTATAGAAAGCATTAAAAATACAATCATGCTTGTCATAACTTTTGTTCTTGGAATTACAATAGTTTATAACTATGCCATAATTACAGACAAACAGATGGAATTACATACAATTAATAAAGAAATAGCAAATCTCAATAATGACATAGCTGCTTACGACATAGCTCTTGAGAGTATTAAAAACACAAATAGTATCGAAGAATTGGCTAAAGCATATTTAGGGATGAACTATCCTACAAGAAAACAAACAGTATTTGTTGATTTTAAATATGGAAGCCCTGAAGAAACAAACGATGAAACTCTTAAAGCAGAAGAAAAAGGTCAAAATATACTATTAGGTATAGTTGACAAGGTAGTTAGTTTCATTCAATAGGGGGTGCCATATGAAAAAGCGCGTTAAAAGCACTACTAACCTTCAAAATAAAAGAAGAATGTTGGTATTTTTGCTTTGCTTTTTTTTAGCTACAATAGCATTAATAGTTAAGTTAGGATACATACAAATTATTGAAGGTGAAGAATACAAAAAGCAGGCTATGGAAAATTGGTCCAGAGACATTACCATTAGTGCGAAAAGGGGAACCATTTATGACGCAAAAGGTAAAAAGCTTTCAGTAAGTGTCAATTCAAGTACAGTAGTATGTATACCGGCTGATGTTAAAAAAGGTAATTTATCCGCTAATGAAAATAAATTAGATGAAGATGATGATGGTGGATTACTTACAAAATTTCTAAAAAAATTAAACAAATCTATAAGTAAAAATACTGCAGGAGAATCTATTCCTATTAATACAAGAACACCTGAAGAAACTGCAAAAATTTTGTCTGAAATATTGGAAATGGATTATGATGAAGTTTTAACCAAAATCACTTCCAACTATTCATACGTTGCCCTCAAAAGATGGATTACTGAAGAACAGGCACAGAAAATACGAGAGCATGAGCTAAGTGGTATAAGTGTAATTGAGGATAATAAACGTGTTTATCCTTACGGAAATTTTGCACCATATGTACTTGGTTTTACAAATATAGATCAAGATGGGCTTTACGGAGTTGAAGCTACATACAATGAATATTTAACAGGTATACCGGGCAGGACAGTTATAAACACAGATGCTCTTGGAAGAGAGCTTCCGTTTGGTTACAATGCTTACTACGAACCAACTAATGGTTTAGGTGTTGTTTTAACAATAGATGAAGTTATACAACATTATGCCGAATCAGCAGCACAAAAAGTTTTACAAGACTATAACGCATTAAGAGCTACTATAATTGTTATGGACCCAAACAATGGGGATGTACTTGCTATGGCATCTAAACCGGATTATGATCCTAACGATCCAAAGACACCAATTGATGAAAACATAAAAAAAGAATGGGAAACATTGTCAAATGAAGAATTACAAAAAGCATGGTTTGATATGTGGAGAAACCCTGCTGTTAACGATATATATGAACCCGGTTCAACATTTAAGTTGTTAACTACAGCAATTGCACTTGAGGAAAATGCAGCATCCTTAGAATCAAAATATTTCTGCGATGGATTTGTAAGACAAATTACAAGCAATAATATTAAATGTTGGAGATATTACAGACCACATGGTGAGCAAACTTTATCTGAAGCAATACAAAATTCTTGTAATGATGCACTTGCTCAAATGGGCCTTGATATAGGCAAAGATCCATTTTACAAGTATTTGAAATCCTTCGGACTTGAAGAACAATCAGGTATTATGCTTAACGGAGAAGCATTGGGACTGTTAAAAGAACCTATCAATATGAAAGACGTTGATGTTGTAACACAAGCCTTTGGTCAGGGTGTTGCAGTGTCTCCTATTCAACTAATTACTGCAATTTCTTCAATAGCAAACGGTGGAAACCTGATGGAGCCAAGAATTGTAAAACAATTAATAGATGATGACGGCAATGTTATTAAAAATTTTGAACCTGTGATAAGAAGAAAAGTTATTTCTGAAGAGACAAGTAAAACAATGCTTTCTATTATGAAGGATTCAGCAGAAGCAGGAACAAAACAAGCATATAGACCCGGTTATAGAATTGGTGGAAAATCAGGAACAGCACAGAAAGTTATAGACGGAAAATATATAGATGGCAAATTCATATCATCATTTATCGGTACAGCACCTGTTGACAATCCGAGAGCAACAGTACTCGTAATGGTTGATGAACCGGATAGAAGCATTGGCTATTATGGAAGTATTGTAGCAGGGCCTGTAGCAGCTGACTTGTTAGAAAATATAATGAAATATTATGACATAGAGCCTGTTTTCACAGAGGAGGAGCTTGGTCATGTCGAGCAACAGATGGTTGTAGTTCCAGAATTGTTGGGGCTTACAATTGCAGAAGCAACTGACAAATTAATAAATGCAGGTTTAGAAAGTAATATAACAATAGAGGTGGAAGAAGACAAAATAGTTAAGCAGCAATTCCCGAAAGCAGGAGAGAAGGTTGCGAAAAAGTCTTTAGTTACATTAATCTTGAATTAATTGACATAATATCGGGACGCAAATTGCGTTCCTTTTTACAAATTCATTGTTATTGTATTTGAATTTTAATTATGATAAAATTGCATATAATACATACAATTAATTAAGGGAGCATTGAAATGGATATTAAAAACCTTCTAAAAGAATTAAATCACAATAGCTACTTAGGTAATAAAAACATTGAAATTAAAGGTATTACAAATGATTCTAAAAAGGTAAAAGAAGGTGATATTTTTGTTGCCATTAAAGGTTATACCAATGATGGGCATAATTTCATCGAAAGTGCCCTTGATAACGGTGCTGCTGCTGTTTTGTGTAACTATATCCCGGATAATGTAAAGGATAAAGGTAATTTTATTGTTGTTGATAATCCAAGGCAATCCATGGCACCTGCTGCTAATATAATATATGGTCGTCCTTCTGAAACAATGAATTTAGTTGGTGTTACCGGAACTAACGGGAAAACAAGCACAACTTATCTTCTTAAGGGAATTTATGATTATTTAAATGAAAAATCAGGTATTATAGGTACTATGGGTGTATTAATCCAAGGTGAAAAAATCAAAGTAGATAATACTACTCCTGAAGCGGTAGACATACAAAATTATTTGAGTATGATGAAAGAAAAATCTATAAATACTTGTTTTATGGAGGTTTCTTCACATGCCTTGGAATTAAATAGAATTGATGATGTATGTATTGATGTTGGCATTTTTACAAATTTAACGAGAGATCATTTAGATTTTCATAAAACAATGGAAAACTATTATGAAGCTAAGAAAAAGTTGTTCCATTTAACTAAAATTAACAACATTATTAATATAGATGATTCTTATGGGGAAAGATTGTATAAGGAACTTAAGGAAGAGGGAGTTAAGGCAATATCCATAGGAATTGAAAAAGATGCTGATATAAAAGCTAATAATTTAGTTACTACAATGAGTGGAACTGATTTTGATCTTTCAATATATGGAGAATTAAAAAAAGTTCATGTTAATACACCCGGTAAGTTCAGTGTTTTAAATTCTCTTGGTGCTCTTGGAGCTGCTTATTCTTTGGGATTTAATATTGATGATATTATAAAAGCTCTTAGTCAAATAAAAGGTGTATCAGGAAGATTTGAAATGCTTGAAAACAACCTTGATTGTATAGTTATTTTAGATTTTGCACATACACCTGACGGATTGCAAAAAGTAATGGAAACTATTGATGAATTTGCTGAAGGAAGAAAAATAGTTATGTTTGGCGCAGGCGGTGAAAGAGATTCTTCAAGACGTGGTCCAATGGGAGAAATTGCAGGTAAATATTGTGACTTAAGCATACTTACATCCGATAATCCTCGATTTGAAGATCCTTATGAAATTTGTCTTGAAATAGCTGAAGGTGTAAAAAAACATAACGGCAAGTATGAAATAATAATAGAAAGAGATAAAGCTATATATTATGCTATTGACAACTCAAAGAGTAAGGATGTAATATTACTTGCGGGAAAATCCACAGAGCCATATCAAGATATGGGAGTAGAAAAAGTACCATACGATGAAGGTACAATTGCTAAAAATGCTATTAAGGATGTTGAGAGAAAAAGAGGTTTAAGGAGTTAAAATGCAAGTGGACGGACAAATATTAAGAGTAATAATCGTATCTTTTCTCATAGCTATATTCTTGGGACCGGTTATAATACCGGTATTGAGAAGATTGAAAGTAGGACAAAGCATCAGAGAGGAGGGGCCTAAGTCTCATTTTAAAAAATCGGGAACCCCTACCATGGGTGGAATTATTATTGTTTTAGCATTGATAATTTCTTTGTTCACAAGTGGTTATTACACACAAGAAATTTGGGCTGGGTTATTTTTTACTGTTGGTTTTGGATTTATAGGTTTTTTAGATGATTATATTAAGGTAGTTCTAAAGCGTAACTTAGGATTAAGAGCATATCAAAAAATTATTGGACAATTTATTTTTGCTTTTTTACTTGCACTATATAGCTCAAGATACAGTGTGTATGGTACAAAATTAATAATTCCATTTATCAGTACATATATAGATTTAGGTGTACTATATATACCTTTTGTTTTATTTGTAGTTATAGGAATTGTTAACGCTGTAAATTTAACTGATGGTCTTGATGGCTTAAATACTGGAGTTACTTTAATAGTAATGGCTGCTTTTAGCTTAATAGCGAACAGCATGAAAAATGAAAATATCATTTTTGAGGGTATATCTATTTTTTCTGCAGGTGTTTCAGGTGCATGCTTGGGCTTTTTAAAACATAATGCAAATCCGGCTAAGGTTTTTATGGGTGATACAGGTTCTTTGGCATTAGGAGGAGCAGTATCTGTAGTGGCAGTTTTATCAAATATGGTTTTATTAATTCCTATAATAGGCGGTATTTATTTTGCTGAAGCACTTTCAGTAATTATACAGGTTTTATATTATAAAAAAACTAAGAAAAGAATTTTTAAAATGGCCCCTTTGCACCATCATTATGAAATGTGTGGATGGAAGGAAACTAAAGTTGTGGCTGTTTTTTGGATTGTAACAGTCATACTTGCCTTTGTAGGCATTTATTCAGTATAGGCTACATACAATATTAATGGGCTTTTTAGGATAGAGAGGTATAGAATGAAAAATAAAAATATTTTAGTCGTTGGTCTTGGTGTTTCAGGTATAGCGTGCATTAAAGGTCTAAAAAAATTGGGTTCAAATATATTTGCATATGATGAATCACCAAAAGAAAACTGCACTGAAAAGATAGAAGAAATTAAAGATTTGGGCGTTACTTATTTTTTTGGTAATGATGAAATAAATAAAATAAATTTTAATATACTTGATTTGGCAATAAAAAGTCCGGGCATTAAATACGAAGTCCCTATAATTAAAAAGCTCATAGAAAAAAATATAAATGTGATAAGTGATATTGAAGCAGCTTTTATGGTTACTGACGCTACTATTGTGTCTATAACGGGTACAAACGGAAAAACAACAACAACTACGTTAATAGGAGAAATTGTTAAAGAAAGCAAGAAAAATTACAAATTAACCGGCAATATTGGTTATGGTATGTTTTACGACGCTATTAATTCAAAAAAAGACGACATAATTGTTGCTGAGGTTAGCAGCTTTCAGCTTGCCGGAACTTGTTGCTATAAACCTCATATTTCTGTGATAACAAATATAACCCCGGATCATATTGATTATCATCATACATATGAAAACTATATAGATGCTAAATTTCAAAATGTTATAAATCAAGATGAAAAAGATTTCGCAATACTAAATTATGAAGATGAGATTATTGTTGGATTCACTGATAAAATTAAAGCTAAAAAAATATTTTTTAGCTCTGAACGCATATTAGAAGATGGCATATATACTCATAAAGGAAAAATGGTTTATAAGCATGATGGAATAATTGAGTTTATAATAAATATAGATGAAATATTTATTCCGGGAAAACACAATTTAGAAAATGCAATGTGTGCAGCAGGTGCTGCTATTGCATTAGGTATAAATTATGAAACAATTGCTTATGTACTAAAGAATTTTAAGGGCGTTGAGCATAGGTTAGAATTTTGCGGTGAGTATAACGGCGTAAAATTTTATAATGACTCTAAGGGAACAAATCCTGATGCCTCAATAAAAGCTGTTGAAGGTATTGAAAAACCAATTGTTTTAATAGCCGGTGGCTATGATAAAAATTCATCCTATGATGAGTTTATCAAAAGCTTTGATGGTAAGGTAAAAGCCTTAGTACTTCTTGGTCAAACAGCTGACAAAATTGAAACAACTGCAAGGAAGTATAATTTTACAAATATATACAGAGTTGAAAACATGGATGAAGCTGTAAAAAAATGCTTTGAAATAAGCAGTACGGGGGACAATGTTGTGCTTTCTCCCGCATGCGCAAGCTGGGGCATGTATCCTAATTATGAAGTTAGAGGCAGAGATTTTAAAGAGAGGGTAAACTATTATGGAGGGAACGGTACAAAAACAAAATAGAAAAACTACCATTGACTGGGTCTTGGTTTTTATTGTTGTAGTATTGGTACTATTTGGTTTTTTAATGGTTTATAGTTCAAGTTATCCTGATGGTTATTACAAATTCAACAAAGACCCTTTTTATTTTCTTAAGAAGCAGGTCATTGCAGCTATTGCCGGCTTTGTTGGAATGATTTTTATTGCAAATATTCCTTATAAAATTTATGCAAAATTTAATAAGGTCATTTTAATGTCATGTATAGGCTTCGCTCTATTAACAGTAGTAATGGGTATTGCATCCAATGGTGCGCAGCGGTGGATTAATATAGGTGGTATTTCACTCCAGCCTTCAGAAATAATAAAAATAGGTGGAGTTTTATATATGGCTTATTATTTTGATAAAAACAGAAAAAATATAAGTTCACTCACAAAAGGTTTTTTTCCTTCCATGCTATTAATTGGATTTTTTTGTTTACTTATAGCTATACAGGATGACTTAAGCACCGCAATTATTTTGGGAGGAACATTGATGGTAATGTTCTTTTGTGCCGGAGCTAAAATATTTCATTTGTTTGTATTAGTTTTATTAGCGGTGGCAGGTGTATTTGTTTTAATTGCTATGGAGCCTTACAGAATGACAAGAGTTATTGTATTTTTTGATCCGTTTAAATATCCATTGGCTGAAGGTTATCAGATAATTCAATCTCTTCTTGCTTTAGGTACCGGAGGATTGTTTGGAATGGGTATTGGTCAAAGCAGACAAAAGTTCTTTCATCTTCCTGAAGCATACAATGACTTTATTTTTTCAATTATAGGTGAAGAACTTGGTTTTATAGGATGTGTTTTTGTAATTCTTGGTTTTGTTGTTTTTGCATGGAGAGGGTTAAGAATTTCAATGAACACCGAGGACTTTTTTGGAAGTCAGGTAGCTCTTGGAATGACAACCTTGGTGTTAATACAGTTTTTGATACATGTGGCAGTTGCAACATCGTCAATGCCACCAACAGGAAGGGCTCTGCCTTTTATCAGCGCAGGAGGATCTTCTTTGTTGTTTTTATTGTTATCAATGGGAATATTATTAAATATTTCAAAATATTCCAATACATATAGGAGCTAATATGAGAGTACTTATTACAGGCGGAGGAACAGGCGGACACATCAATCCTGCATTAGCAATAGCACAAAAAGTTAGACAACAAGATCCGTCTAATGAAATTTTGTATGTGGGAACTGAGACAGGTCTTGAAAGTGAGTTGGTTCCTAAGGAAGGGTTTAATTTTAAATATGTAACTGCAAAATTTCTACGCAGAAAAATAAGCATAGAAAATGTAAAAACTATTTTTGCTTCTGCAAAGGGAGTTATGGAAGCAAGCAGGATTATTAGTGAGTTTAAACCAGATATAGTAGTTGGGACAGGTGGTTACGTATGCGGTCCCGTAGTATTGGCAGCAAGTTTAAAAAAAATACCTACAATTATTCATGAACAAAATGTGTTTCCAGGAATTACAAACAAAATGCTTGCCAAGGTTGTTGATGTAATAGCAATAAGCTTTACTGAGGCAGAAAAGTATTTTCCGGAGAAATATAGGGAGAAGCTAATATTAATAGGCAATCCTGTGAGAAAAGATATTTTAAATGCTGACAGAAGAAAATCAAGAACTAAGCTTAATTTAAAATCAGATGATATACTAATTTATTCCTTTGGTGGAAGTGGCGGACAGATAAGCTTAAATGAAGCAATTATTGATGTCATAAAAAAATATAACGGTCAACAAGGTATAAGAATAATTCATGTGACAGGTAAAAAATTATATAGTAATTTTATAGATAAAATTAAAGATGAAAAAATAGTAACAGAGAAAAATATTGAAATTAAGGATTATATGTATGATGCAGCAACTGCATTATCCGGCGCTGACATAGTGGTTGGAAGTGCAGGAGCAATAACAATAGCTGAAATTACAGTTTTAGGAGTACCGTCTATTTTGATACCTAAAACATATACAGCCGAAAACCATCAGGAATACAATGCAAGGGCATTGGAAAAAGAAGGTGCTGCAAAAGTAATTTTAGAAAAAGATTTGTCTGGCGATATGTTAATTACTGCAATTGAAGATATTCTTGAAAATAAAAACTTACTCAAAACTATGGCTTTAAATTCTAAAAGAATGGGAAATGTTGATGTGGAGAATAAATTCTATGAAGCTATGGTAAACTTAGTTTGCGGGTATTCCAAAAGTAACAAGTAATTAATCTTTGCATAACATATATTATGTTATTAACTTGTTGCGGAGGGATAAAGATGGGAAGTTTTATTATTCAAGGAAGTAACAGCTTAGAGGGTATAGTTGATATTGGTGGATCAAAAAATGCTGCTCTTCCAATTATTGCAAGTACAGTTATATCCCCAAGGGAATATATTCTTGAGAATATACCTGATATAGAAGATGTAAAGGATATGTTTGAAATACTTAACACCATGGGATGTAAGATTCAGTATGACAGTGGTGTTGCATTAATCGATACTAGAGGCCTTAATACCTACAAGGTTCCTGAGAAACTTGTAAGGAAAATAAGATCATCTATAATTTTAATGGGTGCTGTGCTTCAAAGGACAGGCAGCGTTGAAATTGCATATCCCGGTGGTTGTGAAATTGGGCTTAGACCAATTGATCTTCATTTAAAGGGATTAAGAAAATTAGGTGTTGAAATTATTGAAAAAAACGGTTTGTTGTTAGGTAGTGTTAAGGAACCGGAAAGCATTGAAATTTCACTTGATTATCCAAGTGTAGGTGCTACTGAAAATATAATGCTATTTGCAGTAGGTGTCAATGGAAAAACAATAATTTACAATCCGGCAAGAGAACCGGAAATTATTGATTTGCAGAATTTTCTGAATACCTGCGGATATGATGTAAGTGGTGCAGGTACAGGTGTTATTACTATAGAAGGAAAAAAAGTTGAAAGTACTGAAACTGTTGAATATAAGATTATGTCCGACCGTATTGAGGCAGGAACTTATTTGAGTGCGGCTGCATCGATGAAGAGCAAAATCTACATAAGAAACATTGAAAAAAATCACTTTAAGTCAATAACCTCAATTTATGAAGATGCTGGTTGTGAAATAAGAGAAACATTTGGTACAATTGTTATTCAAAATAAAGGTAGATTAAATGCAATAGAAAAAGTAACTACTCAGCCATATCCAGGTTTTCCAACTGATATGCAAGCGCAGTTTATGGCTTCAATGGCAACCGCTAATGGCTTAACAATTATTGAAGAAACTGTTTTTGACAGCAGATTTAAGCATGTACCTGAGCTTCAAAAAATGGGAGCAAATATAACTACGGTAGGAAGAGTTGCTATTATTGAAGGCGTAGATAGATTAACCGGTGCTGAAGTGGATGCAAGGGATTTGCGAGGTGGCGCTGCTTTGGTTATTGCAGCATTAGGTGCTGAAGGAACAACGAAAATTAATAATATTTATCATATAAACAGAGGATATGAGAAATTTGTTTCAAAATTGCAAAATTTAGGTGTAATAATAACAGAAGTATAAAATAAAAGGAAATGTAATGGCAAAAGAAAAACCTATAAAAAAACGGAAGAAAAAAAGAAGGTTTAGGAAACTATTTGTCAGTACAGCAGCTTTTGTAACAGCTGCTGTTATTGTTGTTTTTTGCATTTATTATGTTTATTTTGAGACTGATTATTTCAATATTACAGAAGTTAAAATTGATGGGAATGCTACGTATGACGATCAATTAATATTAGATAAATCAGAGATAGTAATAGGTGATAAGTTGTTCAGCGTAAACAGAAATGATGTGAAAGAGAAACTTTTGCAACAGGTATATGTGGAAGATGCTAGAGTTGTGTACGAGCTTCCTAATAAAATATATATACTTATAACTGAAAGACAGGAAAAATATCAGATATACTACAATAATAATTATGTTATAATAGATAAACATGGCATAGTACTAAGAACTGATACAATTATTAATGAATTAAAAACTATTGAAAGTTTAACTGATGTATTATACAATGTAGATGAAGAGATAAAATTTGCCGATATTGATAATGTTAAAAGCATTTTTGATGCAATTGATTACATAGAAAGTGAGTTTGATTCTGAAACAATAACATCGTTATGGGTTGATAAGGATAATAGTGTATTATTGAAAACTAAATATGGCACATTTATTAAAATGAAGCTTAATGAAGATATAAAATATCAGGCTGTATTTGCCATGAAAATTATTAATGAAAGATTAAATAATAATTTACCGGTTTTCAACGGACTAATAGATTTTACCAAGGGGGATAGTCCTGTATATGTAGAGGACTTTAATATGGAGGAATATAATGAGTAAACTTTGGCAGAAAGTAATGTTGTTTATTATAAGTATATTATTGGGCATTGTATTGATGACTCAAATCAACACAACAAGCAATATATTAGGAAATGAAACCCCTCAAAATAAGGCAGCAGATTTAAATAATGAGCTTGCTGAATTAACTATTCAAAAAAACAAGCTTAGGGAAGAAATAGATCAGTTGAAAGAAGCTTCAAAGGAAAATGAAGAAGCATATATAAAAAAAGAAGCAGAGCTTGAAAGACTTAAGGAAGAGTTGAAAAAACAGATGGTTTTATCAGGCTATTATGATGTTAAAGGGCCAGGAACAATTATAACTATTGACGCTGATCCTAACTCATATGTTAGTTTAGCTTACAGTCATCCATATATTCTTGCGTTAATAAGCTATTTAAATAACGCAGGTGTTGAAGCTATTTCCATTAATGGTCAAAGATATACTAATTATACTGAGATTGTACCGGTGTTAGATCATATCAACATTAATGGTGTTGCCATGGTATTGCCGTTAGAAATTAAGGCCATAGGATTTTCAAGAACTATTGAGGCATCTCTAAACTTTGTTGGAGGTATTGTGACTCAGCTTGGAAATATTGGATATACAGTTGAAATTGAAAATTCTCCAGAGATTTTTATAAATCGTTATGAAGGTGAAATAGAGTTTAAATATGCTGTTCCTGTAGATATAGTAGAAGATATAGATATGTAATCAAGAAACGGAGGAGATTAAGATTATTATACAAATTAAATTAAAAAATGTATTATTGTTTCTTCTCGTTTTTGTTGCATCATTCACAGTAATAAATGGTGTAGATGCAAAAATAAATGAAAATACAATTTATGTAATAAAAAACTTAAATAAATATGAAAAAACTATTGATAATATGAAGTTGGTAGTTGAAAATTTAAATAAAGAATTAGTTGAGCAAAAAAAACATTTAGATTACTATGAAAATAATCAATATTTAGCCGATATAGTAAGTATAAATTCAGAGATAGAAAAACTCAAGCTATATAACGGATTTACCGATGTTAGAGGCCCAGGGATATATTTGACTGTTTCTGATAGCTTAATAGAGGACGAAAATATTGATATAATGAAAAGAATAATTCATGATGTTGATATAACCGTATTAATCAATGATTTGAGAGCAGCCGGTGCGGAAGCTATAGCGGTTAATAACAAAAGAATTATTAATATATCTGAAGTTGTTTGTGCAGGACCATTATTAGGTATAAATGGTGATAAAGTTCCTGCTCCGTTCTTAATAAGTGCTGTCGGTGACATGGAAGCATTATATGAAGCTGTTACACAAGAAGGAACTTATGCTTATGAATTAGAAAATAAGTATGGTATGGAAGTTGTTGCAAGAATGAGTTATAATGTAACAATTCCTAAGTTTCATGGAGATAACTATCAGATTAATTTTGCCACAAGTGTAGAAAGGTAAAGGGTTGGGGTATGATTTATGTTATAGCAGGAGTAGTTCTTGGCATTATAGCAGGAATGAATTTAAATTTAATATACAGTCCTGAATATGCAGTTTACATTTCACTAAGCATATTAGCAATCATTAATACGATTTTTAATATGCTAAACAATAACATTAAAGGTGAATTGACATTATTAAAAAGTGTTGTAAATTTATTTAGTGATTTGCTGTTTGGATTGTTATTAGCATATGTTGGGGAGCAATTAGGACTTCCTATATATTTGGCAGCAGTTTTTGCTTTCGGAAACAATATTTACAAAAACATAAAAAATATAACTGAAGTTATAATTGAAAAATTTAAGAAAAACAAACAAATTAATTAAAAATGTGTATGAAATTTATTAAGGTTATGATATAATACATCATATAATATATTAAAATACTGAAGAAAATTTCCCTTTTCATAGGAGGTCAATATATGTTTCAATTTGAGGAACCATCAGAAAGATTAGCTAATATTAAGGTTATCGGTGTAGGCGGTGGCGGAAATAATGCCGTTAACAGAATGATAGATGCCGGTGTAAGAGGTGTGACATTTATTAGCGTAAATACGGACAAGCAAGCATTATACACATCAAAAGCTGATGTGAAATTTCAAATAGGCGAGAAGTTAACTAACGGTCTTGGTGCTGGTTCTAAGCCTGAAATAGGTGAAAAAGCAGCAGAGGAAAATAAACAGGATATTGCAGAATTAGTAGAAGGCGCTGACATGGTATTTATCACTGCGGGTATGGGAGGCGGAACCGGTACAGGTGCTGCAC
>JAEZGU010000050.1 GCA_023416855.1 Bacillota bacterium | reverse complement strand
TTTCGTATCATTTTATAAATAAAAGATTGGTTAGCTTTATTGAGATATTTTTTTAAAAATCGATCTAATCTTTGACCTTCTTCATTGTTTGTTATTTTAATTTCCTTCATATTTACTCCGTTTATTTACTAATATATTACTTCATTATACCAAAATTACACCATATGTATATATTGAATTGAAAAAAATGAAAAAATTGATAAAATTAACAAGTTTTTATTTCATGTACTTATTGTATAAAATCCATTTTTATGCTAATATATTTTATACGAGGTAATAATACTAATTTGCATTAGTATAAGTTAAGGAGTTTTTAAATGAGAAAAATTATAAACGCTATAAGAGATTTTTTATATAATATTACTGACTACGGATTAATAATCTCAGTAGTGGTAATAATGGTCGTAATTTTAGGGTGGAGATTTGATATACTCATGAATAAGGGTATAGAAAAAGAAGTAATAGATGATTTACCAATAATTGTAGGAAAAGATGAACCTGATCCTGTGAATCCTGTAAATCCTGAAAACCCTAATGAAGATGAAGAAAATCCAAATAGTGAAGTTGAAGAACCATCAAATGAACAGCCTGAAACACCTACACCTACGACACCAACAGTACCGGAAAAACCGGTAACAAGCGGTTTAATTGCAACAATTGATATACCAGAAGGTTCATTTCCTTCAAAAATAGGTGATATACTTATTAATTCAAATTTAATTGATAGTAAAGAAGCTTTCTTAGACAGATCAGTTGAACTTGGCTTAGACACAAGATTAAGAAGCGGTAAATTCAACATAGAAGTAGGAACATCATTAGACAACATAATAAAAATAATAGCGAATGCAAATTAAAAAAACGGAGATTTCTCCGTTTTTTTAATATTTACTATTTACATAATAATCAATTACTGATTTTTTTCTTTTATCAGAAAATACATTTTCTTTCTTTAGAACATCTAAAAGCCATATACTCTTTGAATGTAGCACTGCATATTCAAAATCGCTAAGTACTATTTCATACAATTTTCCTTCAAGGATAGATGATTCCATTTTTATAAAGTATGCTTCAACATTTTCATAATGTAAATATCTTAATAAACGAAAAGTAGTTTTATCCTTCTCGTTATAATAATAATCTGCTTCTCCCAAATATTTTTGGTAGTAGCTTATATGTTTACCCTTGTCCTTAATTTCTTGAGCAATCATTTTGTGATATTTAGCCATCATATTATAATATTGATAATTGTACATACCTTTTTCAAAACTGTCTATACGTTGAAAAGGCTTTATGCTTTTTTCTATCATATATTTATAATTTAATTCTAAATATTCTTTTTTGTTAATATCGCCATTCATGTGTTGAATTATCAACGAATCTCTATGTTCAAAAAAATCATCAAAAATAGTTTTGTTAGGCTTGAAATAATTCATAAAATCACTCTTTCTAATTGTCATGCTATAATGCACATTAATCTTATCAGAAAATGTGCAATTTTGCAATGCAAAAAAAAGGGAAGATAAAGGGGACGTTTCACCTGCCTCATTCGCAGTTGAAACGTCCCCAAGTCTATTAAATTATAGCCGCTTCTAATAGTACTTTATCTTTTAACCCTTCCGGAATATCTTCAAAATCATGATTTACACTCATTATAAAATTAACATTATACTTTTCTGATAGGTATTCTAACCTAACTACCACTTCTTCTACGTGTTCTAAGCCCGCTTGTGCTATCTTATACAGTCCATCTATGTACACTTGTTCTACATCATAATCAGTTGCAATTAAACCACACACAAACCCATGAAATTGTTCTGCATTTGTAAGTCCAAACTCTTTCGTATTGATATATCTGATTCTATAATCTAAATCAAATATATGTCTGTTGTTCGCTTCCAGGAAAACCATCTTTCCTTGAATATTGTCGATCATTTTGTTAGCCATTTCAATCATCTTTCTTGTTTTGCCAGTGCCATTGTGTCCACAAATTAATTGAACCATAATAATCACACTCCTATGTTTTAATTTTATAAAAGTTAATTACACTTATATTGTACCACAAACTGAAAATGTTTACACTACTTATTTTAATTTTTTACAACTTTTATTTAGTATTATAGCATTTATATTTGCGGCTTAACTTTCGAACCTTGGTAACGCTCATTTTTGTTCATTTCATCGATTATATCGTCCTTAATCTTCCACCAGCTTATGCCCCAATTTACGAATAAAGAATTTTCTTTAGGAGCTCTCCCGATTAATCTTTGAACAGTAATATCTTTATGTAAATGCTCTAAAAAAGTAACTACTCTTTCTACATATTCATCCTTAGTTATTACAGTTATTTCCTTATTTTTATATAATATTCCCATCTTGGTATTATCCATAATATATAGTGAATGTATTTTTACTTGATTAACTTTTAAAACAGATAATATTTTAGCCGTTTCAATTGAATCTATAATAGTGTCCCCAGGTAAATTTAAAATAACGTGAGCACAAATTTCAAAATCATATCTTTTTATTCTTAATACTGCATCGATAAACTCTGATAACGTGTGTCCTCTGTTAATCGATATAAGAGTATGATAATTAACAGTTTGCAAACCAAGCTCTATTGTAATATTGACATTGTGTTCCTTTTTAACGATATCAAGAAAATTAAGATAATCATCAGATATGCAATCCGGGCGAGTAGAAATTGATATTTCAACAATATCTTCAATTATAGATTCTTTAATATATTTTTTAAATAACTGCAAATCTAAATAGGTGTTTGTGTAATTTTGAAAATAAGCTATAAATTTTTTTGCATTGTATTTTTTCTTAATATAAGCCATATTTGTTTTAATCTGTTCTTCAACGCTTATAGAATTGTCTAAACTTTCAAATCCTGTTCCAACATCCGCACAAAAAGTACAACCTCCATAACCAACTGAACCATCTCTGTTTGGACAAGTACATGGTATATTGATTGGAAGCTTATAAACCTTTTCTCCATATTTTTCTTTTAAATAATTTGAATATTCATTATATAATTCAGTCATATTAATCCTACAATATCTTGTTTTAACTCATTATAAACAACATTTAATAAATTATCAAACATTATTATAATTTTTATCTTTATTACCAATAAATTAATCATATTATTTAAAACATTTTGCAAATAATAAAGAAACAAATAAAAATGGAGGTATTAAAATGAGAAACGGAGTTATTCCTACTGTATTAGGTACTGTTGTAACTGCAACAGGATTTGCACTAAGAAATACAAATATTCCCGAATCATATAAAAACGGAATAATAGGTTTTGGATTGGCACACATTGCATTGGGTTCAACAGAAATGTTGACAGATAACATAAAAAAAAGTAACATGTTGGGAAAAGTAACAAATGTGTTTCGATGAAAAAAAGCATGCTTAGCATGCTTTTTTGAAAGCAAGGTTATTTAGATAGTCATAGGCTATTTTCAACAGCCTAAGCAAAAATTACATAGAGTAATGAATAAAGTCCGGCAATACCAATCAATAAGTAAACTAATCTGCCAAATTTATTATTCCAACCACCAAAGAAATTTTCTACTATATCAATTTTTGATATTCCATACAAACCCCAATTTAATGCACCTATAATTATAAGTATCGAAGCTATAGCAGTTATTATTCTCATATTTCCTCCTCAACAAACATAATATTAATACATTATATTTGCGATAGATAAAAATATGTACAAAGCATGGATTTTTTTATTTGATATTAAATAATTCGGACAGCTCATGATAAACTCCTGAATTATTGTTATTATGCTTTGAAATTCTTTTAGCAGCCATCTTCATTTCATTGGTTCCATTTATCATAGCAATAC
>JAEZGU010000135.1 GCA_023416855.1 Bacillota bacterium | reverse complement strand
ACGTAACCTGACGTTTCGTCAGGTTAATTTTTGATTATTATTTGGATACTTCTTTATCGTATTGAATTTAGCCTATTTTGATGGTATAATCTTTTATCATAAAGTTAAGGGAGAGTGCTATGTTTTTTAATAATATTTTGAAGACGGATGAATTGAATAGCTTAAATGATTTAACTCTTGAGAAGATCGAGGTTATAAAAAATCAAAATATTGTAAGATTTAGTGCAAGCAGCAGCTCAATAATTGATTATTATGAATTAGATTATGCAATGGATAAAATTCAAAAGCATTACAATAACATAAATATTGAATTAAATATAAAATATAATTTTAGCGATACATATATAAATAGTGATTTAGCTTTAGAGAAAATTACAAACAATTTTTTATATTGTATAAAGAAATGTTCATCAGTGCTATCCAAATCAGCAGAAAGTATTAAAGTTGATTATGCTAACGATGAGTTTATAGTTTGTGTAAATAATACTCTGTTAATGACTGAAGTTGAAAATAATAATATTGATAAAAAATTAAGTAATATACTAAAAGAATATAATTTTTCTAAAAACATAAAGATTGTCTTGAATGAATCAGAATGCGAAGCAGCATTGACTGCCCAACAAATATTAGACCAAGAACTTAAAAAAAGCTTGGAAATAATCAAAAATAATGCTACTACTGTATCTGAAAAAAGGACAAACACTGAATCATATCAAAAATCAGGCAATTATCCAAAAAGAAGAAAGAAAATAGAAGCAGATTTTAATATACCTTTCTCAAAAATTGCTGAGATTACAACAGATTCAGGTATTGTAAACATTAAGGGTAAAATAATTAGCTTTGAAAAAAAGGAGTTAAAAACCGGAACAATATTAATGGTTGTATCAATTACAGACCTTACAGATTCAATAAGCTGTAAATATTTTTGTCCAAAGGATTTTGAAGATGAGGGTTTGGAAAAAGGTAAGTACATCCAAATTGTAGGGAATGCTGAGTATGATGATTTTGAAAAACAATTGATAATTAAAATAAACGGTATGAGGCTTATTGAGGAAGAGGATTCCACTAAAGTTGATACTGCAAAGGAAAAAAGAGTAGAGCTTCATCTACATACCGGTATGAGCTCTATGGACGGTATAAACGGGTTTAAAGAATATGCCAAGAAAGCAAAGCTATGGGGACATAAAGCTATGGCAATAACTGACCATGGTGTTGTTCAAGGATATCCTGAAGCAATGGAATGTGCAGATGACAATTTCAAGGTCATCTATGGGATGGAAGGATACTTAATTAATGACACTGTTAATATTGTTCATAAATGTGACAATTTCAATATTGATAGTGAATTTGTTGTTTTTGATATAGAAACTACAGGTTTGAACCCAAGAGTTGATGACATAATTGAAATAGGAGCAGTTAAAGTAGCTAATAGAAAAGTAGTTGACAGTTTTTCAACATTTATTCATATTAATAGAAATTTACCTGCAAAAATAATTGAGCTAACATCCATTACGGATGATATGTTACAAGGTCAACCAGAAATAAGAAGCGTTCTACCTGATTTTTTTAATTTTGTAGGAGACAGTGTTTTAGTTGCACACAATGCAAGTTTTGATGTTAGTTTTATAAAAAATAAATCCTTGACTTATTTAGATAAATTGTATGATCCTTCAGTACTTGATACTTTAGAGCTTTCGAAAGCTCTAATTAAGGATGTTAAGAATCATAAATTAAATACATTGACTAAGAAGCTTGGAATAAAGTTAGAAAATCATCACAGAGCTGTTGATGATGCAAATGCAACTGCTCAATTGTTTATATATTTATTGAACATTTTAAGTGATAGAGAAATATATGATATTGGAACGTTAAACGAAAAGTTGAAGGAAGAAATTGATATAGTAAAGAAATCTTCATATCATATAAATATTTTAGTAAAAAACTATACTGGGCTTAAAAATTTATATAATTTAGTTTCAGAATCTCATTTGCAATATTTTTATAAGAAACCCAAAATACTAAAATCAAACTTAAGTTTAAATAGAGAAGGATTAATAATTGGCACTGCTTGTGAAGCAGGAGAACTTTACAGTGCAGTACTAAACGGTGCAAGTGATGAGAAATTAGAGGAAATAGCTTTATTCTATGACTTTTTGGAAATACAACCTCTTCACAACAATATATTTCTTGTTAACAATGGAAGAGTGGATAGCATAGAAGATTTGAAAAATATTAACAGAAAAATCATAAGCTTAGGAGACAAGTTAAATAAATTAACTATAGCTACAGGAGATGTTCATTTTTTAGAAGAAGAAGATGAAATATATAGAAGAATCCTAATGGCAGGTCAGGGCTTTGAAGACGCAGAAAATCAAGCTCCGTTGTATTTAAAAACAACAGATGAAATGCTCAATGACTTTTCATACTTGGGCGAAGACCGTGCATATGAGGTAGTTGTAAAAAATACTAACGCAATTGCTGATTCTGTAGAACGTATTCTTCCAATACCAAAGGGTACGTTTCCTCCAATAATAGAAGGTTCAGATGAAGAATTAAGAGATATTTGTAATAATAAAGCAAAATCTATTTATGGTGATAATCTACCTGAAATTGTAGAAAAAAGATTAGATAGAGAATTAAATTCTATAATTGGTAATGGATATTCCGTTATGTATATAATTGCTCAAAAGCTTGTATGGAAGTCAAATGAAGACGGATACTTAGTTGGTTCAAGAGGTTCAGTAGGATCTTCTTTTGCAGCAACCATGGCCGGCATTACAGAGGTAAATCCATTAGTGCCACACTATGTTTGCCCAAAATGTAAATATTCAGAATTTATAGAAGATGGTAGCTATGGTTCAGGTTATGATTTGCCCGATAAAGATTGTCCTAATTGCGGTACAAGTTTAACTAAGGACGGTCATGATATACCTTTTGAAGTTTTTTTAGGCTTTGAAGGTGATAAAGAGCCTGATATTGATTTAAACTTTGCCGGAGAGGAACAAGGTATATGCATGAAATATACTGAAGAGCTCTTTGGTAAAGGGAAGGTTTTTAGAGCTGGAACCATAGGTACAATAGCAGATAAAACAGCCTTCGGTTTTGTTAAAAACTATTTTGAAGAATAAGGAATTAACAAAAGGAGAGCAGAAATTGACCGACTGATACAAGGATGTTTAGGCGTTAAACGTACATCCGGCCAACATCCCGGTGGAGTTATGATTGTACCAAAAGATAAGGATATACACGATTTTACACCCATACAGTATCCTGCAAATAATGAGAAATCAGGAACAATAACAACGCATTTTGATTATCATTCTATTTCAGGACGTATATTAAAGCTTGACCTACTAGGACACGATACACCAAGTATAATTCGAATGTTGGAGGATTTCACAGGAGTGAATAGCAAAGATGTGCCAACAGACGATTCTGATACAATGAAAATTTTTACAAGTCCTGAGGTGCTTGGGATTAAATTAGATGAAATAAACTGTGAAACAGGTACATTAGCAATACCTGAATTTGGTACACCATTTGTTCGTCAAATGATTATGGATACAAAACCAAAATCATTTTCTGACTTGGTACGTATAAGTGGACTTTCTCACGGAACAGATGTGTGGATAAACAATGCTCAAGAAGTTATAAGACAAGGCCATGCACTCATTGGTGAAGTTATTTCCACACGTGATGATATTATGGTATATCTTATTCAAAAAGGTGTAGAGAAGAAAAAAGCCTTCGATATAATGGAACGAGTGAGAAAAGGTAAGGGACTGAGAGAAGAAGATATTGAAGTAATGAAAAAGCAAGATGTTCCTCAGTGGTACATCGATTCATGCAATAAGATTAAGTATATGTTCCCTAAAGCCCATGCTGTTGCTTATGTAACTATGTCTGTAAAAATTGCATATTTTAAAGTTCATTACCCTGAAGCGTTTTATGCAACATACTTTACTACTAAGGTTGAGGATTTTGATGCAGAAATAATAACAAAGGGTGAAAATAGTATATTAAGCAATATAAAAATGCTTGAAGAAAAAGGCAACGACAAAACTGCTAAAGAAAAGAACTTAATTACCGTACTTGAAGTAGCCTATGAAATGTACAAAAGAGGATATAAGTTTACAAAGGTAGATTTGTATAAATCAGATGACCGAAAATTTCTATTAACAGAAGACGGCATTCTTCCGCCATTATCATCTTTGCAGGGTGTTGGTGCCAACGCTGCAGCAAGCATAAAAGCAGAAAGAGAAAATGGAGAATTTATATCTATTGAGGATATAATAAAAAGAACAAAAGTTAGCAAAACAGTTATCGAAGTATTAGAAAGACATGGTAGTATAAAAAACTTAGATAAAACAAACCAGATATCAATATTTAATGTGTAAAGGCGCTGATTATGAGCATCATAGTAATAGAAGACATAAACATTGAATTAATAAAAAAAAATATAAAGAACATCCATTTGTCTGTTCATCCTCCTTATGGCAGAGTAAGACTTGCGGTGCCTTTGAGGATGAGTGATGAAGCAGTTAATTCATTTGTTGTGTCAAGATTATCATGGATCAATAAACAAAGAAAAAAGTATGCAAAGTTAGAACAACAAAGTGAAATTGAGTATAAATCAGGCGAAAGTCATTATTATTTAGGCGACAGATATATTTTAAATGTTATAGAAACAACTGGCAAGCAATATATTGAACTTAGAAACAATAAGTATATGGATTTGCATGTAAAACCAAACAGTTCAAAAGATAAGCGAGAAAAAGTGTTGACTGAATGGTACAGACAAAATCTAAAATTATTGATACCTGATTATATTCATAAATGGGAAAGCATCATTGGTGTTTCAGTTAATGAATGGAACGTAAAGCTTATGAAAACAAGGTGGGGTACTTGCAACATAAGAGATAAAAGAATTTGGATTAATTTAGAGCTCATCAAGAAAAGTCCAAGATGTCTTGAATATATTGTAGTTCATGAAATGGTACACTTATTGGAAAGATACCATAATGATAATTTTAAAACGTATATGAATGAATTTTTTCCAAATTGGAAAAGTGTACGTAATGAGCTTAATGGGTTAACTTTCGACATCAATAATTGGGCATATTAATAAATATTGTGAAAACTTGTTAAATTTAAAATTTATATTTGATTAATTAGAAATACTGTGATATAATATAAAAAAGTTTATTTTCGACAGAAAGAGTGGGGAACCCCACTCTTTCTGATTGTACATAGTATTGTATTGGGAAAGGAAGAACAAATGAATAAAAAATCTATAGAAAGTACAGTGCAAAAGTTGGTTAATGAAATTGTACAAAATACCGACATTGAATTGGTGGATATTGAATATGTAAAAGAGGGGCCATTTAAGTATTTAAGAATATTTATCGATAAGCCTGGGGGAATTACGGTTGATGATACTGCTGATATAAGCAGGGTACTTAATAAAAAGCTTGATGAAGTTGATTTAATTAAAGAGCAATATTTCTTAGAGGTAT
>JAEZGU010000308.1 GCA_023416855.1 Bacillota bacterium | reverse complement strand
ATAAACAACCAGTAAACTTTGTTAAAATACCTTGTGAGTTACACACAGGGTATTTTTTATTCCAAAAGGACATAAAAAAGTTTAATATTGCTATTCTGGGTATAATATAATTATACTTTTTAAAATTACTATTGAAAAGGAGAATGTTATGAACGATATATTTAGTTTAAAAGGTAAAGTAGCTTTGGTAACAGGAGCTTCTTCAGGATTAGGAGTACAATTCGCAACAGCACTTGCAAGACAAGGTGCTGACGTAGCAATAGTTGCAAGAAGATTAGAAAAATTAAATGATGTAAAACAAGAGTTAGAAAAATTAGGGGTAAAAAGCCTGGCTGTTCAATGTGACGTAAGTGATGTTGAACAAATTAAATCAGCAGTAGCTCAGGTAAAGGAGCATTTTGGCAGAATAGATATTCTTGTTAACAATGCCGGTATTGGATTAGTTGAGCCAGCTGAGTCTCAATCAGATGAGACATGGGAAACAATGATAAAAGTAAATTTGAATGCTGTTTATTATACAGCTAGAGAAGTAGGAAAAATAATGGTAGCTCAAAATTATGGAAAAATTATCAACATTGGTTCCATACACTCAACTGTTGCAATGACCGGACTTCCTATTTCAGCATATGCAACAACCAAGGGCGGAGTTAAGATGATGTCTAAGGCGTTAGCTAATGAGTGGGCTAAATATAACATAACTGTTAATACAATTGGTCCTGCATATTTTGAAAGTGAAATGACAGCAGGAGTTGTATCTGACAAATCCTTTGCTGAAGTTGTTAAGACATATTGCCCAATGGGAAGGATAGGCAAAAGGGGAGAATTAGACGGAGCAATAATATATTTTGCTTCAGAAGCATCAATCTACACAACATGTCAATACCTTGCAGTTGACGGTGGATGGACTGCAATATAATATAGAAATAATTATTGGGGCTATGGATAAGATCCATAGCTTTTTTGTGTCTTAGTATACGGTTATAATTAATTAAAAGTTTTTTAAAACTTTTTACCTTTTATAAACGTCTTTATAGTGTTAACAATAGATGTACATCAGAGAAGGAATCATAAACATGAAAAAGAAAGAATTAGAAAAACATTTTGAGGATTATGTAATAAGACATAAGGAATCAATATATAGGTTAGCTTATAGTTATGTAAGAAATGCTGAAGATGCCTTGGATATTGTACAAGAGTCCATATATAAAGGGATTTCATCTTTGGAGTCACTCAAGGATATTAATGTTATAAAAACTTGGTTTTATAGAATAGTAGCAAACACCTCATTGGATTTTATCAGGAAGAGAAATAGAGAAACAGTAATTGATGGAGAATATTTGTTTGAAAATGAATTAATTGATACAGATAACTATGCCAATATAGACTTGGAAAGGGCATTGGAGAATTTACCTTACTCTTACCGTTCGATTATTATATTAAGATATTTTGAAGATCTAAAAATAAATGAAATTGCTGAGGTGCTGGATATTAATATAAATACTATAAAAACTCGTCTTTATAAAGGACTAGAGTTGTTGAGGGTTGAAATGAATAATGAAGATGGGAGGCTCAATAATGAAATACAATGATTTAAATAAATTAAAAGAGTACTACTTGAACACACCAATACCAAATGAATTGGATTTTGTAGTTAGAAAAGCTATTAATCAAGGAAGGATTAAGATGAAAATAAAAAATAATATTAAAAAAACAGCTGTAACAGCAGCTTCAATCGCGTTTTTAGCAGTGGGGGTAACTGCAGGAGTTAATACTAATCCCGTATTTGCAGAAAATCTCTCAAAGGTACCTGTAGTAGGTGAAATAGTTAAAGTGTTAAAATTTAAAGAATTTAACATGGATGAAAATGGTTATCATGCAGATATTGAGGTGCCTAAATTAGACGGTTTGGAAAATAAAGAATTGGAAAGCAGTTTAAATGAAAAATATTTAGAAGAAAATAATGAACTTTATAATCAGTTTATGAAAGAAATAGAAGAAGTGAAAAAGATAGGTGGAGGACATATAGGAGTTGAAAGCGGTTATGTAATCAAAACCGATAATGACGAAATATTATCCATAGGTCGTTATGTTGTCAATACAGTAGGCTCTTCATCAACAGTATTTAAATATGATACCATTGATAAGAAGAATGAAATACTAATAACTTTACCATCCTTGTTCAAAGATAACAGTTATGTTGAAATTATAAGCAATAATATTAAACAGCAAATGATAGAGAATAATAAATTGGATGAAAGAAAAACATATTGGGTTGAAGGTATAGAAGGAGCAAATTTTGGTTTATTTGAAGCTATTTCTGAAACGCAAAATTTCTATATAAACCAAGATTCTAAATTGGTTATTTCTTTTGATAAATATGAGGTTGCTCCTGGGTATATGGGAGTATTAGAATTTGTAATACCAACAGAAACACTTTCTGACATTTTAGTAAGTGATTACTATATAAAATAGGAGATTGAAAATCGAAGATGAAATCTTATTATGGGAGTAGAGTTGATGGTGGCTGGACTGAAATATAAACATTAATAGAAAAATAAAATTTAGTTAAGAGAAAGTCAGAATTGATTTTCTCTTTTTTCTTAGGAATATATTGGCAAGTAGTATGACATTTATAATAATTATGGTATAATGTAATATATAATATTAATAGCAATAATCCCATAATGGAGAATATCTTATTAAGGAGAATGTCATGCAATATTCAATTGAAGAAGCAGAAAAAGATTTGAAAGAGGAAATTCGATATTTAATGCTTTTATCAAAGCAATTTCCTACCATTGCTTCCTGCTGTACAGAAATTATCAATCTACAAGCAATTTTAAATCTCCCAAAAGGAACAGAGCATTTTTTATCAGATATTCATGGAGAATATGAATCATTTAATCATGTTTTGAAAAATGGCTCAGGAAATATAAAGCGTAAGATAACTGAAGTTTTTGGAGAAATAATGAGTGAAAGAGACATTAAAAGCCTTGCTACACTTATATTTTATCCAGAGCAAAAACTTGAAATAATACATAAGCAGGAAGAGAATATTGATGAATGGTATAAAATCACTATACACAGACTTATTGAGGTAAGCAGAAAGGCAGCTTTCAAGTACACCAGGATGAAGGTAAGAAAGGCACTACCCCCTGAATTTGCATACATAATTGAAGAGCTTATGCACAAGGGACCTGAAGAGTTTGATAAGGAAGAATACTACAGTGAGATAATTAACTCTATTATTAAGGTTGGTAGAGCTGACGAATTTATAATTGCAATGTCAAAGCTCATTCAAAGACTTGTAATTGACAGACTGCATATTGTGGGAGATATTTTTGACAGAGGTCCAGGTGCTGAAAAGGTAATGGATACACTTTTAAATTATCATTCTGTGGATATTCAGTGGGGTAACCATGATGCCCTGTGGATGGGTGCCGCAGCAGGACACGAAGCATGCATTGCAACAG
>JAEZGU010000295.1 GCA_023416855.1 Bacillota bacterium | reverse complement strand
ATTTCATGTCTTGAAATTGCTTTTTTGTCAGAAGGATTTACAATTCCACTGCTATTGAGCTTGTACGGTGGATTAGAAATTACAGCATCAATAGAATTTGGTTGTATATAATTAAGCACATCTTTTAAATCTATGTTCAGAATTTCTATTTTATCCTGCAAATTATTAAGCTCAACGCTTCGTCTTGCCATTTCTGCTACTTCTTCTTGAATTTCTATTGCATATGCTTTTGCATAATCTCTTTTTCCACTTAATAAAATAGGGATTATACCCGTACCTGTCCCTAAATCTACTATGGTAGAATTATTTTTTATGTCGCAATAATTTGTTAATAGAACTGCATCCATACCAAAACAAAACCATTTCTTGTTTTGAATGATCTTTAATCCTTTGCACTGCAAGTCTTCAATTTTTTCATTTTCTTTTAATTCTTTGCTCATGATTATTACCTCTAATAAAATGCGCTTTCCAACAATTTTTTTGTATAGCTTTCTTTTGGATTTAAAAAAACATCCTTTGCATTTCCCATTTCCACTATATTACCTTTATTCATAACAATAATTGTATCAGACATATAATTTACAACACCTATGTCATGAGAAATAAATATATATGATATGTTATATTCTTTTTGAAGTTTTTTTAATAAGTTAATTATTTGCGCCTGAATTGAAACATCCAATGCTGAAACCGGTTCATCACACACGATAACTTTTGGGTTTACTGCCAATGCTCGTGCGATGGCTGCCCTTTGACATTGACCACCGCTTATTTCCGAAGGGAATTTGTTTTTAATGCTTTTATCTAAACCTACCTTTTCAAGCATTTCTTCAACTTTAGCCAAAGCATCTTTTTTATTTTTCTCCATTTTTAAAGTAATTAAAGGAAAGGCAATATTATCACCTATAGTATAATTAGGGTCCATAGAGCCCTTTGGGTCCTGGAATATAAATTGAACATTTTTCCTGTAATCTTCATATTCTGCCTCTGTCATCTCATTGATATTTTTGCCATAATAAAAAACATTACCAAAGGATGGTTTTTGCAATCCTCCTGCAATTTCTCCCGTTGTTGACTTTCCACTTCCTGACTCTCCAACAATTCCAACAGTCTTTCCCTCCTCCACAATAAATGAAGAGTTTTTTACTGCTGCAACTTTCTCTTGAGTTTTTCCTGTCAAAAAATGTTTTTTTACAATATATTCTTTTCTAATGTTTTTTACTTCTATAACTGTTTTCATTTTCCCTCTTCGTGAATGAATCCCTTAATTTCAGGAATTGGTTCATTTTTCTTTATATTCATAGACGGCATTAATTTTATCAATAATTTAGTATATGAATGTTTTGGATTCTCGAATATATCTTTAGTAAAACCTGATTCTACAATTTGACCGGCATACATTACTCCAATCTTATGACTGTAACGCTTTATTATACTTAAATCATGAGATATTATGAGCATTGTTATACCCGTATCTTTATTGATTTTGCTAAATAACTCCATTACTTGCTTTTGTACTGTACTGTCCAAAGCAGTTGTTGGTTCATCTGCTATTATCAGTTCAGGATTGTTCATCAATGCCATTGCAATATTAACTCTTTGTCTCATTCCTCCGCTTAATTGCCACGGATAAAAATTAAGTATATCTTTTGGGTTATCAAATCCAACTTTGCTAAAAAGTTCTAAGGCTCTTTCCAAACCCTCCTGCTTATTTTTTTTCATATGATGCATATAGCCATCGGCTATTTGATTTTTAATTTTAATCATAGGATGAAGAAAAAACACTGTGTTTTGAGGTATATATCCAACATTTTTTCCAATGTGCTGAATAATTTCATCCTGTGAAGCCTTCAAAATATTTTTTCCTGCTATGTTCATTTCATCGGCTGTAAATCTTAAATCTTTTGGTAACAAGTTAACAATAGATTTTGCAGTCAATGTTTTTCCGGAACCGGATTCTCCCACCAAACCAAAAATAGTACCTTTTTCAATATTAAGCGAAGTATTGCTCACGAGAGTATTATTTCCGGCATATACTTGAAGATTTTTAATAACAACTGTATCATTCATTATTAGACCTCCTATGAATCAACATATCGTTTAGTCCATCTCCAATTAAAACAAAACCAAGAACTGTAATAATTATTGCAATCCCCGGTGCAACTGCTAAATATGGATAATTTAGAAAAAATTGTCTTGATTCACTTAGCATTAAACCCCAACTGGCATATGGAGGCTGTATTCCAAGTCCTAAAAATGATAAGGATGCCTCAATCATAACTGCAGACCCAATAGCTGAACTAAATTGTGTAATCAATCTTGGTAGCATTGCAGGAATATAGTGTCTTATAAAAATAGTTAAATTTGGGCTGCCATAGCTTCTTGCAGCCTTAATATATAAAAGATTTTCAGTATCTAAAATCATTGAATAAACTAACCTTGAAAAAACAGGTACCATAAAAATACTTATGGCTATAACCGATCCCTTGATACCTCTACCTACAACTGTACCAAGCATCAAAGCAAGCAAAATTCCCGGGAAAGCCATTAGTCCATCCATTATTCTCAATATGACCGAGCTTACAATCTTGTTGTAAATTGCAGCAATTGCACCTAAAATTATTCCGACAATCGTTCCTAATGTTACCGACCCAATGCCTACCAAAAGCACATTCCTTGAACCATACATAATTCTGCTTAATATATCTCGTCCAAAATTATCGGTTCCTAAAATATGCTCACTGCTATGGCCCGGTTTAATGAATCTTTGTGATATATTCATTTCATTAGGTTCATAAGGCATATAAATGAATGACATTACACAAACTGTCAAAATTAATATTACAAGAAAAATTCCAAGGCCAATGCTTAAATTTCTTTTCATTTATTCTCCTCTTTCCACGGACTTAATCCTTGGATTAATAGTCATAATCAATAAATCAACCATTAAAGTTATAAATATAACTGTTGTTGTTATAAACATTACCAAGCCTTGCAAAAGAACTATGTCTCTTCTTTCTACAGCGGTTAATACTAATCTACCTATGCCCGGCAAAGCAAAAATGGTTTCTATAACTACTGTACCCCCGGCAAGCTTCGCAAACTGCATACCAATAATAGTAACAGGAGCAATCAATGCACCCCTAAGTGCATACTTCATATATGTTGTCCGTTTATTTAGACCTTTAACTCTTGCAGCATCCATATAATCCTGCTTTAGTGAATCAAGCATAGAGCTTCTTACTATTCTAAGGAGCGTACCTGTTTCACCTATGGCAAGAACTATCGAAGGTAATGTTATACTTTTAATAAATCCTTCAAAATTATTGCTTAAAGGTACAAATCCTGATATAGGAAACATCTTTAGCTTAAGACCAAAATAAACAATAAAAACCATTCCTATCCAAAAGGAAGGAATGGCAGTTCCAAGCTGAATAATACTTCTTGAAAAATAATCTATAATTGAATCTTTTTTTACTGCAGATAATATACCTAATAAAAATGCTGCAATTGTTGCTATTAACATAGCGAAAATTGCTATAGAAAACGTAACAGGCAGAGCATTTAGTATTAAGGCAGTAACGGATTCACCGTATACATAGGATGTTCCCAAGTCAAATTTAAGCAAATTAAGTAACCATCCTATATATTGCTGATAGTATGGTTTGTTTAAGCCCATTGCAATATGAAGGTCTTCAATTGCTTCAGGAGTTGCATCTGTGCCAAGTATAAGCTGTGCAGGATCTCCCGGTATTATCATGAGAACAAAAAATGTAATCATTGATACTACTAATAATATAATTAAAGAGCTTTTAACTCTGTCTATTACGTACTTAAACATATTTCACCTTAATTATTCTGTAAAATACACTTCCTTGTAATCATAAAAGTCGATTGGGAAAAATTGCATTCCATCTACATTTTTCTGCAATGCAAGCATAGTTCTTGGTGTTTGCAGATATATTGCAGGAAGTTTTTCAGCAAGAATAACCTGTATATCTTTATAAATTTCTTTTCTTTTATCTCCATCTCGCTCTTGCAATGCTCTTTCTAACAACTCATCAACTTCACCAGTTGTTAAACTTATATAATCATTGCTTGTTGATTTATATCTTGACAAAAATGCATATGAATCAAGTCTACCTGTGTGACCTACAACAGTCATATCAAAATTCTTTGCTCCATAAACATCGCTTAACCATGTTCCCCATTCAATTAATTCAACCTTGGCATTAATACCTATTTTGCTTAATTGATTAGCTATTACCTGACCGGCATCAACATGAAGCTGATAGTTTTTAGGAAGAGATAATCGTACTTCAAATCCATTTTCATATCCCGCTTCTTTTAATAGCTCTTTTGCTTTGTCAGGATTATATTCTATAACACTATTTGTATCAAAGTAATCAGGTGAAGTAGGCGGTAAATGAGAACCTATTTTATCACCATATCCAAACATCGAAGCATCTATAACTTCGTTTTTGTTAATAGCCATTGCTATTGCCTGCCTAACCTTATCGTTAGCAAGTATTGGATTAGTTGTATTTAATGACATAATTTGAACAGCATTCATTGGTTCAGATATTACCTTATATTCAGGATTGTTTTCAACCATTGTAACCTGGTCCCCTGTTAAAGGTATTATATCTAAATCTCCTACCTGAAAGCTTGCCATCATAGTTGTTGCATCAGGTATTAGTACTAATTTGATAGTTTCAAGCTTTGCTTTATCACCGTAATAATCATCATATCTCTGAAGTGTTAAATGTTGTTGTGGGATCCACTCTTTCAATGTAAATGCTCCGGTTCCAACAGGCTTTGTTTTTAAATCTGCCGCATTTTCCTCAGGTACAATTGCCGCCCAGGGATAGGCAAAGTTCTTTAATAATTCTACATCCAATGTTTCAGTTGTGAATTTTATATTATTATCATCCAAAACTTCTATATTAATTATATTTGCATAATCTCTTGCTCTTGGGCTTTCTGCATCCTTCAATCTGTTAAATGAATACTCAACATCCTTTGCAGTCATTTTTCTTCCATTATGAAAATTCACGTTATCTCTTAAGTTAAAGGTAATTTCCATACCATCATCAGAAATCTCCCAGCTCTTCGCTAATCTTGGTATAATTTCCCAATCCGGTCCTACGCCAACTAAAGTATCATAAATATTGTTTGTAACTGTAAATGTGGAAGCAGCTGCAGTTCTGTGAGGATCAAGACCTTCAGGCTCTGTAGTATAACCCATGGTTAAATCAGTCTTGATGTCTGCATTATTGTTTGGTGTGTCTTCTTGATTTGAGCATGCTGCTATACTTAAAACCATAAGAATAACAACAGCTATAAGTAAAATAGCTTTTAATTTTTTCATCTTCTTTGTCCTTTCAGTTAATAAAATTTTGTGATAAATATCTTTTACTGAATACTTGCTTTAATAATATTCTGTCTATTTTTAAACTTTATAATCAAATCATTTATGTATCTGTAATAAATTTTAAAAATAAATATTATTATAAGCAATTTTATGTTTAACACAAATTTTATAAAAAGTCAATATAAAGATAGAATTATAGGCGTTGCTTCCTTAGAAATTCCCGTTGTAAAAAGAATTAAAAAATGGTAAGATTATTAATAATATGTATATTGAGGTGTTTCATGTACGAAGAGAGAAAAAGAAAACAAAAAGAAATGCAACAAAAAAATTGGTGGAGTTATGCGTTGTTAGCAGTTGCTGTATTCATTTATACCCAAGGATGCTCTTTAATAAAAGCTAACCCGGGATATTCATTGCCTGTAATATTATTAAGTTATATTATGCATTTTAGAAGCGTTGGAGATTTAACAAGAAGAATCTTTAAAATTAAAGAATCAAATATAGCAAATATAGCTATGTTAATCGCACTTACTATTGTGGCTATTTTGTGTTATATAAAAGAATTTGAAATTTTATATGTTTTTATTTTGAATATAGCAGCAATATCAGTCTATGTAATTACAGCGGCATTATTTTCCAAACATAGCAAGGAGCAATAATAATGATTAAGAGATTTGCATCATATTATAAACCGGTCAAAAAAATATTCATAATAGATATGATATGCGCATTTATAGTAGCTGTATGTGACTTGTTTTACCCTATGATAACAAGAAACATAATAAATATCTATGTTCCTAACCAACAACTTCAACTAATGGTTACATGGCTTGTAATTCTTGGATTATTATATCTACTTAAAGTGGGTCTAAACTATTATATAACTTATTATGGTCATATAATGGGTGTTAAAATGCAGGCAAATATGCGAAAAGATATATTTGAACACCTCCAAGAT
>JAEZGU010000287.1 GCA_023416855.1 Bacillota bacterium | reverse complement strand
ATATAATAGACAATATCTATATTCTACCAACTTTTATGTTAACAATACTGAATACTACTTAAATATAAGTTATGATGTAGAAACAATGATATATGACGCATTAAAAATAACTATTTTAGTATTAGTATCAGGAGCAGTTGGATTATTAATTTTCGTTCCCATAATATCAAGCACAAGTTACAGATTGATTGGGCCTATAAAGAATATGACTGAAATAACAAAGACCATTACTGTAAACAATATTAATACAAGGTTGGATGTTAAAGGTACCCAGGATGAATTAAAAGAACTTTCACAAACATTCAATGAGATGATGGATAGAATAGAGCAAGGATATAAATTTCAACAACAATTTGTTTCTGATGCTTCTCATGAGTTAAGAACACCTATAGCTGTAATAAAGGGATATGTTAATATGCTTGACAGATGGGGTAAAAACGATAAAGCTGTATTGGAAGAGTCCATTGGAGCAATAAAAAATGAAACAGATAATATGCAGGATTTAATAGAAAAATTGTTGTTCATTGCAAGAAGTGACAAGGATAATCTTGTTTATACTAAAGAAGATTTTAAAATATGTTCAATACTTAACGAAATAGAAAAAGAAACTAAAATGATAGACACAACTCATAGATTATATTTTAAATTTTATGATGATGCAAATATTTATGGAGATATAAAGAGAATAAAACAGGCAATTAGAATTATTGTAGATAATTCTATTAAATACACACCAGCAGGTGGTTATATAATGGTTTCTGGATACTTGCAGGATGATTATTATGTAATTAAGGTTGAGGATACAGGTATAGGTATTGAGAAAAAAGATCTAAATAAAATTTTTGATCGTCTATATAGAGCAGAACAGTCAAGAAGCAAGGAAATAGGTGGCCATGGACTTGGTTTATCAATAGCTAAAATTATTATATTGGGACATAAAGGTAAAATTAAAGTTAAGAGTACTTTGGGCAAGGGCACAGAGTTTTCAATCATGCTACCTTTTATAGCATAGGAAATGATTACATTAGTTATAAATCGACAAATTGCAACAAAAGAAGTCAAGGAAATTCACTTTCATTAATAGTATAATAGCTTGTACATTACTATTGAGAAAGGATTTGAGAATAAGTGAACTTAGAATTTTTAGAATCTGGACAAACCTTGACAATTAAACTTAAAGGTGACTTGGATCATCACAGTGCTGACGAGAGCAGAGTGTTAATTGACAAAAAAATTAAAGAAGGAAAATACAATAAAATAGTTATAGATTTAAAAAAGCTTGATTTTATTGATAGCTCCGGCATAGGTTTTGTAATAGGTCGTTACAAATTAATCAGAAAACAGAACGGAGTTATAGAAATAACAAATGCTAATAGCAAAGTAAGAAAAATCCTTGACATGAGCGGCATCGGAAAAATAATTAGTATTAAATAGGGGGACAAAATGCAAAATAATTATGTGATTTTTAAAATACCAAGTTTATCAACTAATGAATCATTTGCAAGAGCAGCAGTAGCAGCTTTTTGTTCAAATTTGAATCCAACTATTGATGAAATAATAGAAATAAAAACAGCAGTTTCTGAAGCAGTAACAAATGCAATTATTCATGGTTACGAAAACTCAGTTGGTGAAATTCAAATTGAATGTAGAATCAAGGGGCAGATGGTTGAAGTTATAGTTGAAGATTTTGGTTTAGGAATTGTGAATGTAGATATGGCAAGAGAACCATTATATACTACAAAGCCTGAATTAGAACGCTCCGGAATGGGTTTTGCTGTTATGGAAACATATATGGATGAAGTTGTAGTTTTATCAGAAAAAGATGTTGGAACAAAAGTTATAATGAGAAAAACCATAAAGGAAAGAAAAAAATAGAAAAACAAATATTATAAAATGATGAATTTTCATATATAGATTATGATAATCATAAGTGAAACAGTGATAAAATTTTACAATTTTTATAAAGAAAGGCACTTTTAGTGTCTTTTTTTTAGTATTCAAAAAAATTTTTTGTAAATAATACTTATGAGGTGATTTATATGAAAATAAAGATATTTTTATTAGTAATAATTTTATTAATTAGCTTTACAGCTATATTATATGGAAGCAGTATAGACCGTTCTTTAAAAAAAATACCTGAAAGTGCTGTGTTGCTTTAGGAGGTATTAAATGAAATATGACAAAGATAGTTATAAGCAGGTAGTTGATGATTATACACCAAAAAACAAAATGTTGAAAAATTGCTTGTTTGCATTCATTTTTGGGGGAGCTATCTGCTTATTAGGTGAAGTAATTAAAAATATTTTTATGAATAGTTTTGGTGTTCCTGATAAGGATGCCGGTACTATCAGTTCTGTAGTTCTAATAGCTTTAACTGCAATATTAACAGGACTTGGTTGGTTTGATAAAATTAGTAAAGTCGCAGGTGCTGGTACGACTGTGCCAATAACCGGTTTCGCGAACTCTGTTGTTTCTCCGGCACTTGAATTTAAAAGAGAGGGATTTATTTTAGGAACAGCATCAAATATATTTAAATTAGCAGGACCGGTATTGCTATTTGGTTATTTTGCTTCGTTCATAGTAGGAATATTGAGTTTAATTTTTAAATAAAATTTGATACATAGGAGTGATAAGTTGAAAAAGATAGGTAGCCAAACATTTCAAATTAAAGATAATGTATTTATAAGAGATACATTTACAATAGTAGGAAAAAAAGAAGGGGAAGGACCTATAGGGGATAATTTTGATATAATAGTTGATGATGATTTGTGGGGAGAAGACTCATGGGAAAAATGTGAATTAAAGTTTCAAAAAGAAGCTGTTAAGAGTTTAATGAAAAAAAACAACTTGATGGAAAAGGATATTGATCTATTAATAGCTGGTGATTTATTAAATCAAATAACATCTTCTTCATTTGCTGCAAGGGATTTGAAACTTCCGTATATTGGGGTTTACGGGGCTTGTTCAACTATGGCCTTATCAATGGGGATAGGTTCATTAATGATTGATGGTGGTTTTGCAAGCAATGTAATATGCGTTACATCCAGTCATTTTTGCAGTGCAGAAAGACAATATAGATTGCCTCTTGAAATGGGAGGTCAAAGACATATGTCTGCACAATGGACAGTAACTGGATCTTCTGCAGTATGGCTTTCAAATGGTGGATTTGGACCTAAAATAAAATATGTGACATTTGGTAAAATTATTGACTTAGGAGTTAAGGATGCAAACAACATGGGAGCTGCAATGGCACCTGCAGCTTATGATTCATTAAAGCAGCATTTAGAGGATACTAAAGAAAATTATGATTTAATTGTTACCGGAGATTTGGGAACTGTTGGCAAGTCCATAGTCAATAAAATGTTTAATGAAGATAACAAAAGTATAGAGAAAAAATATGATGATTGTGGGACTATAATTTTTGATTTGGCGAAACAGGATGTTCATGCAGGTGGAAGTGGCTGTGGTTGTTCAGCGACTGTTTTCGGAGGCTTCTTATATAAAAAATTATTGAAAAAAGAGATAAACAAGCTTTTATTTACATCCACTGGTGCTCTCCATTCTCCTACAGCAACTTTGCAGGGAGAAAGCATACCGGGAATTGCACATTGCGTTGGTATAGAAATGTGAGGTTAGATTATGAACTATGTTATGAGTTTTGTAGTAGGTGGCTTTATATGTGTGTTAGGTCAGATAGTTATAGATACATTTAAAAAGAACAATGCTTATCTATTAGTTTTATTAGTTGTTTCAGGGACATTTTTAGGGTATTTTGGAATATATGATAAAGTAATAGAAGTAGGCTATTCCGGTGCTACGGTACCTCTTTTGGGATTTGGGCATGCACTTGCAGAAGGAGCAGTGGAAGAAGCAGCTTCCAAGGGGTTTATAGGAGCTTTAAGCGGAGGAATTATAAAAACAGCACCAGGTGTTGCTGCAGCATTGATCTTTGGATACATAGTCGCAGTTTTATTTAATCCAAAAGGAAACAAATAATGTATAAGAGTAAATTGATAGGCACTCCAAACGCTTTTTAGCATTTGGAGTGTTTTGTATTATATAGATATTTGAACCATAAAATACCAGTTAATAAATTATAAATAATTATTGACATAATTTATATGCTAATGTATATTACTATTACTGATATTGATAATCGTTATCAAAAACACTCAGATTTTATAATTTTAAAATCTGACAATTTAATAATCTAACATGATTACATAAGGAGAGAAATATGATAAAATCTAAATTTTTAAAATTAACTGTGGTTGTTGCAACCTGTGCATTAATGGTAACAGCATGCGCAAAACAAAGTAATGAATCAATAACACCTGATAAAAGCGAGCAAATAAATCAACAATCGGAAGAAGTAGTTGAACCTTTAACAGTAGAAATAACAGATATTCATGGAAATGTAACTGTTCCGATAAATCCGAAGAATGTAGTTGCTCTTGATAATAGAACTTTTGAAACTTTATCCGATTGGGGAATTGAATTAGCAGCTGTTCCAAAGGGTGTAATGACAGCAGATTCACCATATGTAAGTGATGAATCAGTTCAGGATATTGGTAACCACCGTGAGCCAAATCTTGAATTAATTGCTGCAGTAGAGCCTGAATTAGTAATAATTGGTCAAAGATTTGCAAATTTTTATGATGATATAAAGGCATTAGTACCAAATGCAGCTGTTATTGATTTAAATTTTGATGTTTCTGAAACAACAGCTACCCCTGGTGAAAATTTAGTAAATGGACTTAAGAATTCAACAATTGCTTTAGGACAAATATTTGACAAAAATGAAGAAGCAGAAATGCTAATAGCTGATTTTGACAAAGCTATTGAAGAAGCTAAATCAGCATATAATGGAACTGATACAATTATGAGCGTTGTTGTTTCCGGTGGGAATATCGGCTTTTCAGCTCCTAAATCCGGACGTGTTTGGGGACCAATGTACGAAATTTTCAGTTGGACTCCAGCTTTAGAAATTAGTTCTGCATCTTCAAACCACCAAGGTGATGATGTTTCTGTAGAAGCAATCGCACAAAGCAATCCGACATGGTTATTTGTTTTAGATCGTGATGCTTCAGTATCTTCTACAACCGATGCAGTTCCTGCACAGGATGTTATTGATAATTCACCTGCACTTAAAAATATAACTGCAGTTACTGAAGGAAATATAGTATATGCACCAAATGATACTTATACAAATGAATCAATTCAAACATATTTGGAGTTATTTGGTAATATTGCAAATGCTTTTAAAAAATAGCATAAAGGAGCTAAATGCAAGTGGTACATTCAATAAAAAATATAAATGGGGCTAATCATCAGCCCCATATTTATAAAAAGAATAAATTATGGACTAAATCATTTATATTAGCAATTATAGCTGTTATTATTTTAGGGATTATATCATTGTTCACTGGAGTATATGATTTAAGGGGACAAGCGGACGGATTAAATATGTTTTTTATAACTCGTGTTCCAAGAACAGCAGCGTTGATGCTTACGGGAGCAGCAATGTCAATGTCAGGTTTAGTAATGCAGCTTGTAACACAAAATCGCTTAGTTGAACCTACTACAACCGGTACAATTGAATGGGCCGGCTTAGGACTTGTTTTTGTCTACTTAGTATTTCCAGCACCAACTCTTGTTCAAAGAATGACTGGTGCAATTATGTTCTCTTTTGTTGGAACTATGGTTTTCTTTTTGTTCTTGAGAAGAATTAAACTAAGATCATCATTAGTAGTTCCGATAATAGGGATGATGCTTGGAGCAGTTATTTCTGCAATTTCTACTTTTATTGGACTTGTATTTCAAATGACTCAAAATGTTTCAAATTGGTTTGTTGGTTCATTTGCATCTGTGCAAATAGGAAGGTATGAATATTTATGGTTGATTGTTGTAGTTACCTTCATTATTTTTATTTATGCTGACAGATTGACTCTGGCAGGTCTCGGAGAAGATATTACAACAAGCCTTGGATTAAATTACAATAAAATAGTTATTTTGGGTACAGGTCTTATATCCCTTGCAGTTGGTATAGTTGCAGCTGTTATAGGGAATTTACCTTTCTTAGGTTTGATCGTTCCAAATGTTGTTTCAATGTATAGAGGAGATGACCTAAGGAGCAATTTACCATGGGTATGTGTATTGGGGATGGGTACCATTACTGTTTGTGATATAATTTCTCGAACAATAATAAAGCCTTTTGAGGTTCCTGTTTCTTTAATACTTGGAACTGTTGGAGCAGTTGTATTTATTGTTATACTAATGAAGCAAAGGAGGAAGAGATGACAGAATTAATATTTAGCAATAAAAAATCGATAATAGATACTAAACCATATGAAAACAGATCTGCAAGAGCATTCCGCTCTAGCAAGGAAGAAAAAAGATATTGGGTTATACTTATTTTATTAGTAGCTTTAGGAGCACTTTCTACTTATGGTCTGTTAGTTTATAACAATCCTGTGTCTATAGATTCTCCATCTTTTATTCCTGTAGTTAGGAGAAGGATGGTAGCAATTGTAGCAATGATTATTTCTGCAATATGCCAGAGTTTGTCTACAGTTGCTTTTCAATCTATAACCAATAACAAGGTTATAACTCCTTCCCTTTTAGGATTTGAAGCTCTATATTCAACAATACAAACTAGCACAATCTTTTTCTTTGGTGCAAGTGCGTTAATTAATTTTAGCGGAGTAGGATCATTTGTATTTCAAGTAGTTGCAATGGTACTAATGTGCCTTATACTTTACAGCTGGCTTCTATACGGCAAAAATGGGAATTTACAGCTAATGCTTTTAGTTGGCGTTATTATCGGAACTGGACTTAGATCATTATCAACTTTTATGAGAAGACTTCTTGCTCCCTCAGAGTTTGATATTTTGCAGGCTAGATTGTTTGGTTCAGTAAACAATGCTGACGCAGCGTTCTTTCCTATAGCAATTCCCATAGTTATAATTGTTTCCATACTACTTTTTGCTCATTCTAAGAAATTAAATGTTGTTTCTCTTGGTAAGGATGTAAGTACATCCTTGGGAGTAAGCCATCAATTTAGTATGATTTACACCCTAATATTAGTTTCTATTTTAATGTCAATATCCACTGCATTGGTTGGACCGCTTACTTTTTATGGGTTTTTAGTTGCAACGTTAAGTTATCAAGCAGCACAAACCTATGATCACAGGTATGTTTTTCCCATGGCTTTGGCTATAGGCTTTTTAATTATAACAGGAGCATACTTTTTTATGAATCATGTATTTAATGCTCAAGGTGTTGTTTCAATTATTATAGAAATGTTTGGTGGAATTATATTTTTATTAGTTATATTAAGGAAGGGTACTTTATGATAAATATTAATAATGTTAGAAAAGCCTATTGTAAAGATGTTGAAATTGGACCTTTAAATATCAATATACCTAAAGCAGGCATAACTTCTTTAATTGGACCCAATGGTGCAGGGAAATCTACAACGCTTTTAATGATTGGAAGACTGTTAAACATGGATCAAGGGCAGATACAGGTTGCAAATATGGATGTTACCTCAACAAAGTCAGAAGATTTAGCAAAGATTTTGACTATTTTGAGGCAAGAAAATCATTTCATAACGAAGCTTACTGTTAGACAATTAGTTGGGTTTGGGCGATTTCCTCATTCTAAAGGAAGATTAACTAAGGAGGATGAGGATATTATATCTAAATACATAGATTTTTTGGGTCTATGTGATTTGGAAGATAGATATTTAGATGAACTTTCTGGCGGTCAAAGACAAAGGGCATATGTTGCAATGGTTCTATGTCAGGAAACAGAGTATGTGCTTTTAGATGAGCCTCTTAATAATCTTGATGTGGCTCGCTCCGTGCACATGATGGAGCATTTGAGACATGCTGCTGATGAATTTGGAAGAACAATATTAACTGTTATGCATGATATAAACTTTGCTGCAAAATATTCTGATAGAATTTGTGCTATGAAAAATGGAAAAATTGCTGCATTTGGAACTGTAGAGGAAATTATGGATTCAAATATTCTAACTGATATTTTTGAAACGAAAATACAGATTATCAATGGTCCAAATGGACCGGTAGCAATTTATTAGATTGATTAAAAAGATGTCTATTAGCGGTGTTAATGCTTGAGACATCTTCATTTTTGTTAATTTTCAATTGATTCTAAAATATCATCTAATGGTGAACCGCTGTTATTTCCGCCGTTTCCGTTGTTACCATTGTTTCTTGACTCAATTAAATCATTAATTATATCTTCTATATCTTCATTATCGATGTTGCCGTCACCGTTATTTCCCTGGTTCTGCTCATTCAACCATTGGTCGAAGTGCCATTTAGTATGGTAAGTACATGTTTTTGTAGGCACTTGATATTTATAATCTTCTGTTAAATAACCAGAAAATCCTAATTTGTCAACAGTAACTCCTAATACTTGAAGAACTTGACCATTTTCATCAAATTCAACTTGACCAGCATAAATTTGTTGTAATTCTTCTAAAGAAAACATTATTCTATCTTCTAATACTTGTTGATATAGCTTTTTAGCATCATAATTATCTGATTTTGCTTCTGGGTCATAAAGAGGATCTCTTGATATAAACACTCTTTCCTCAATTAAGTTACCTGGACAGTATGCAGATTTGAGCATATCTGAGCTGGAGCATACTTCAGCTTTTACATGGACTTCACATACTTCAGTTGGTTGTGTGCCTGGAACAAAATATTCAGTTATTATTTGGCTGCCACGTTGATCATGAGAGCAAAGCTCTCCAGGTATTTTACCTGACTGACTACATACATTTACTGGTATTAAGTTTGGATTTAAACCAATTTTTGCTGCAGGTAAGCCCTGATGAACAGGAGTCATAATTCCTGCCCATAATCTTGCAGTAACACCACTATCTCCGGATAACTTCATTTGAACATTGTCATTACCAACCCAAACTCCACCTACATAATATGGAGAGAAGCCAACGAACCAAAAATCTCCGTTTGCCTGAGTTGTACCTGTCTTACCGGCTACCTCTATACCCATTTCTGCAGGTAGTTTAGCTCTATAAGATAATCCAGGGTTAACAGTACTTCTTAATATGTCTTTCATCAACGAAGCAACTTCAGGTGTTACTACAACATGAGTTTCAGGTATTTTTTCTAAAATAGTTTCGCCTTTACTGTTAACAACCTTTGTATAGGCGAATGGTTCAATATATACACCATCATTAGCTATTGCACCATAAGCAGCAGTCATTCCTAAAGGTGTAAATCCTTTTGTTAATCCTCCTAATGCAAGAGAAGCTAAGTTTACATCGTTATAAGCTGTATTTTCTGCAGGGGATACAAATGTATCCTTTTCAGGATTGTTTACATTTATTAATCCAAGTTTAGTCAAAGAATTTATAGCAGCATCTAAACCAATTGTTTCAAGCATAGTTACAGCATTTGTATTAATTGACTGCTCTATAGATTTACGAAGTGTAGTCAAACCAGCATATTTAATTTCTCTATGCTCATACCAGTTTTTTGGCCATCTGTTGTTATTTGCGTCATATTTAGGAAGATCATCTAATATGTAAGCAGCTGAGTATCCTAAATCAAGAGCTGGAAGATAAACTGATAAAGGCTTAATTGTTGAGCCCGGCTGTCTTGCAGCATCAACTGCTCGGTTAAAAGTCTTACTGCCTTCAACATTTCTACCACCAATCAATGCTTTTATTTTACCTGTTTTATAATCTAATATAACTGTCGCAGATTGAGGTTGAACAATACCTTTTTCTTGGAAATAGAAATATCCTTCAGGTATTCTTAAAATATTGTCACTTCCAACCTTAAACATATCAGAGCTTTCAGAATTTTTTTCTAAATAACTTTTTGGTATTTTAAAGCTACCCTTTGTACCTTTTTGTTCAAGTACTTCAAAATTATTACCAATGTTAAGAGCTCCGATATTGTGTGAGACAAAATTCATTTTATCGTCCACAGTATAAGCATCTACAATATCAATTGTTGAAGCATATATATCAAACTTCTTAGAATTAATAATTAAATTTCCTTCATTGTCAAAGTTATATTCATCTGGATTTAAATATATACTATTATTTTCATCCATAATATTTTCTTTTGCAAAGTATATTAGTTGGCCATTTTCATTTAATATATTCAAATTAGCATCAAGCATACCTGTACCTTGACCTTGAGACCATTTGAAATATCTCCAGTCTTGAGAAACCGGTTTATCTCCTGAAGGCTCTGCTCCTAATAGTAAAGTAGCAAAATTATCATAAGAATCCTCTAAAGATTTTTGCATATTAACATCAATAGTGGTAGTTATTGTTAAACCACCCCTGTATAATAGTTTTTCTGCCTCTTCATAAGGTATGCCTTGTGATTCCATTAAATCTTCTACAACTTTTTCTTTAACGTAATCCATTGGAGTTGAAGATATACCTTCAATTTTTGTTTGACCTGGGTTTAAGGCTAAATGCATATCTTCTGCCATTGCTTCGTCATATTCTTCCTGGGTTATAAATTCAAGCTCCAACATTTTATTTAATACTGCATGTTGACGATTTATGGCTTTTTCATTATAAACACATGCATATTGAACTGAGCCAATATATACATAACCTACGATATCCTCTTGAGGGATATTATCTAAATTATCTAAATTATATCTGTTATAAAGAGCATACATAGGGCCTTTTGCAGCGCCTGCCAACAATGCACCTTCTGCAAGAGTTAATTCGCTAATATCTTTTGAAAAATATGTATAAGCAGCTGTTTGAACACCATAAGCACTTTGTCCTAAAGGTATGGTATTTAGGTAATTTTCAAGTATTTGGTCTTTTGATAGCTTTCTTTCTACTTGTATTGAAAGATACATTTCTTGTATTTTACGTTCCCATAACTTATCATTAGTTAAGTACAAATTCTTAACAAGCTGTTGAGTTATTGTGCTTGCGCCCTGAGACGTTAAATCACCAACAGTGATATTATGTATAATTGTACCGAATATACGTCTAATATCTATTCCAGGATGTTTTTTAAAACGCTGATCCTCAATGGCTATAAATGCATTTTGAACATATTCCGGTATGTTACTTAATTTAATAATTTCTCTGTTTTCATTAGGATCATGTATTTGTTCAATGATATTTCCTGCTTCATCCACTATAACTGAGCTTTCAGATAATTTTCCAAGAACATCAGTTGGGTCAATTTCAGGTGCGCTTTTTATTATTCCCATAACCATGCCTGCAATAGAACCACCAACAATGATTAATGCAATAAAAATAATAAGTAATGATATTTTTAAAACACGAAATTTTTTCTTTTTCTTCTTTTTCCCTTTATTGTTATCACCATTTTTATTTTCAACTAAATCGGTATCTTTCTTAATCATATTGTCTTTCTTATTATTGTTTGACATATTTACCTCCGCTAAAAATGAACTTAGTTGAATCAATAACAAAATATTGTCAAAGTTTAAGTTCCTAAACATTATATAATAGAAATAGTGTGAAATCAATAGTTTTAATAATTAAGACTTCATTAAGATTGTACTCATTATAGCAATTGTTATTCAAATTAAATTAATATCAATACAATAATAATTGTGTACTTTTTAATAATTTGTGGTAGAATAGCAAGAAGAAGATACATTACGGAGGGTACATGGATAAAGAAAAATGCTTGCTGATAGCAGTAGAATTATCAAATGAAGAAGAACCAAATGATATGGAAGAACTAAAGCTCCTTGTTGAAGCAGCTGATGGAGTTGTGATTTCAAGTATCGTCCAAAATAGACAATCAATAGATAACAGATACTATGTAGGCCTGGGAAAACTTGAAGAAATTGCAAATTATGTTAAAGAGCTTGAAATAGATACTGTGGTTTTTAACGATGAGCTTAGTGGATCACAAATTAGAAATATTGAAGAAGCAATAGATGCAAAAGTTATAGACAGAACAAATTTAATACTTGATATTTTTGCTAAAAGAGCGCTTACTAAAGAAGGTCAGCTTCAAGTTGAATTAGCACAACTTAAATATAGCTTACCAAGATTAATTGGATTAAATAAAAATCTGTCAAGATTGGGTGGAGGTATTGGAACAAGAGGTCCGGGAGAGCAGAAATTAGAGCTTGACAGAAGAAGAATAAAAGAAAAAATATCTGACATTCAACATAATCTTGATGAGTTAAGTAAAGTAAGAGAAACAAAAAGAAAAAAAAGAATGAAGGATCAAGTTCCGATTATTTCAATAGTTGGATATACAAATGCAGGAAAATCAACTTTGTTAAATGCATTGGTTGAAAGCGAATATAGCGAAGAGGATGCAGAGAACAAGAAAGTTTTTTCTCATGACATGCTTTTTGCAACACTTGATACGGAATTGAGAAAAGTTAGACTACCAGGTGGAAGAAGAGCAATATTTTCAAATACAGTCGGTTTTATCAAAAAGCTTCCTACACAAATAGTTGAAGCATTTAAGGGAACCCTTGAAGAAATCAAATATGCTGATTTGATTTTACATTTAATTGACATAAACGACGAAAATTTAGCTTTACATAGAGAAACAACCACGAAATTAGTGGAGAAGATAATAGATAAGGACATTCCTGTACTGACAGTATATAACAAAATTGATAAAATTCTAAATGATAAAATTACTACTGTTTCAAATAATAATATAATTTATATTTCTGCTAAAAACAAAATTAATATTGATGTTTTGTTAAATGCCATTGATTATAGAATAAATGGTGAAAAAAATAAATACACTCTTAAAATACCAAACAGCCAATTGAAAAACTATTATTGGCTATATGAAAACAGATTTACTGAAAATGTGGAATTTGATGGAGAAGGAGTTAGTTTTGATGTAGTATTATATGAAAATGAAACTGAGCAATACAAAAAATATATAGTTGGAGAGATAAATGAGTAATTATAAATCTGTTCATAAAATCGGAAGAGATGAAATAATTATAAACAAATCTAAATTTATAGGAACTGTTGCACCAGTAGAAATTGAAGAGGAAGCAATAGAATTTATAGAATCAGTCAGAAAAGAATTTAAAGATGCAACTCATAATTGTTATGCCTACGTAGTAGGCGAAAATAAAAATATTCAGCGATATTCTGATGACAAGGAACCATCAGGCACTGCCGGTATGCCAATTCTTAATGTTATAAATCAAGAGAATTTAGTAAATATAGCGGTTGTTGTTACAAGATATTTTGGTGGTGTTATGTTAGGTGCAGGGGGATTAGTTAGGGCATATACAAAAGGGGCAAAAATAGCACTAAACAGCGGAATTATAGTTGAAAAGAATTTGTATTATGATGTGTCATTTAATGTTGACTATACGATTATTGGCAAAATGGATAATGAATTGTTGAAAAATAATTTTATAGTAAAGGAAAAACAATATTTAGAAACAGTTAAGTATGTCCTTATTATAAAGGATAATGAAATTGATAACATTAGAAATTTAGCAAATGAACTTACTAATGGTAAAGCTGATATACTTATAGGACAGCCGTCTTATTATTCTATAGTAGATGGGAAAATAATAGAAAAAAATATTTGAATTATATATAATATTGTGATAAAATATTACGTCAAACGTTAAGGATGTAATAAGGAGGAAATATGTCAGGACATTCAAAATGGTCTAATATAAAGAACCGTAAAGGAAAACAAGATGCATTAAAAGGTAAAATATTTACTAAATTAGCAAGAGCTATAACTGTTGCAGTTAGAGAAGGTGGTGCTGACCCTAATTACAACTCATCATTGGCAACAGCAATTGAAAAAGCAAAGGCACAAAATATGCCTAATGACAATATAGATAGAGCAATAAAGGCAGGTTTAGCAGCTGCTTCAGGTGAAAACTATGAAACAATTACGTATGAAGGATATGGACCAAGTGGAACAGCTTTCATGGTACAATGCTTAACAGACAATAAAAATAGAACTGCAGCAGATGTCAGACACTGCTTTTCTAAAAATAACGGTAATTTAGGAACAACAGGTTGTGTAGGTTACTTGTTTGATAGAAAAGGAGTAATATCTATAGAACTAAGCGGAAGCATTGATGAAGAAGCACTTATGATGCAAGCATTAGAAGTAGGAGCAGAGGATTTTGAAACTCAAGATGATAGCTATGAAATAACAACTGCTCCAGAAGATTTTATGCAAGTTTTAAATGGTTTAAAAGAAGTAGGTTATACTGATATTAAAGGCGATATAATGTACATCCCGCAAACATATATAAAAGTTGAGGATGAAGAAAATGTTAAGTTCCTTAACAGATTGATAGAAATGTTAGAGGATAACGATGACGTACAAGAAGTATACCACAACTGGGATATGCCTGAAGAAGAGGACGAAGAATAATTAACTTAGATAGAAACTATTAAATGAAAAAGAATAAAAACCCACGATATCGCGGGTTTGTTATTAAAAGGAACACCGCATTATATGGCGGTGTTTTTTTATTAGCTGTTTTGCTTAGCAGCAGCATGTGTTTTCATTACAAGCGCTGATTGCACTAAGTGTTGCGTTGTTAACTGTTAATCCTAAAGTTATAGCACTTAGATTAGTGATAACAACAGAATATGTGCAGGTTTCATCATCGCAATTAGGATCACAATCACAAATAAAGAATGAGAATGTATTTGCTTCACCTATAACTAATGCGACTGTTCTTGAAAAGGTAAATGCTGGACCTACAGGCACAGGTGTAAGCTGGTTTCTGCATTGCTTAAATATTTGAAAACTAATGGTTCCTAAAAAACCAACGGGAACAACTATGTTGCTTGTAAAATCAAGTCTGGTACAGCAGCAACTTCTACTTGGTGTTCTTAAGTTTAAAGAAGTTGTTGGAAATGTAGCTCCTAAATCTTCAAGTGCTGGTATAGTAACTGTACTTGGTGTGCTACATCTTATTATTGTAGAAGATACTCTATCATTGCAGTTATCTGATTCGTTTCTGTTTCTTCTGCAGCTATCGCTAATATCATCATAAAAATAATTTGAACTCATATTATTTGCCTCCATATTTAAATTATTTAATTATCATAGATAATTTAGGTGTTATTATTAAAAGTATTTTATTTAGACTTGAACATAGTGTGATTATCTTATATCAATTTTCTTCACAACAAATGTCATCGCATTCATCAAACAATGGTTGTAAGTTTTGATCCGGATAGAATTTAGGAGGTGGTGAATTCATAAACCTTACGCATAGATTTTCTTCAGGCTCAATGTCATCATCATCAGATACTTCTTCCGGTATCGGGCAGTATCCATAAGCTGGAACAAGAAGTTGAACATTAAGTTCAGCCTTTACTATTAGGAAATAACCTAAAGTAATATCCAAATACCATTGTTCATCATCACACTGAGTAAATTCACCATCTAAAGCTTCAGCGACCATGTCAAGTTTTATAATATTTTCGTCAATAAATTTTGTCGGTTTATTATCAGTGTAAGCAGTAGCTTGTGCAATTGAATCTGGACAGTAGAATCTATTTATAACATCTGTTCTGTTAATTTCATAAAATTCACTTTTGTTTACATTGTTGCAATCAATATAATCAGCATAGAAAGTTATAGTATATCTAATAATGATTTTTTTGAAATTATCATTTGATCTTAATGGAAATTTTTCCACGGAATTTAATTTTATATTAAAGTCTCTACAGCCGATATAACTTCTTGGCTCAGTTAATGGATTGCTTCTTAATTCGCGGTCTGTTTTAATTGTGTCCGGACCTTTGCGGTAAACTAAGCATCTTTTTATTAGTCGTTGATCAAATATTTTAGGTACTTCAATGCATACTAATTCATATGGATCCGGTAAACGTCCTTGTTTATTTACTAAACCAGGTCGTGGTACAAATTTATTAAAGTTAATTGACATAACTTCTCCTCCTTTAAGAGATAAAAAAATTAAAATTATTAAATTTTCTTGTAGTAATTTGTTTTAATTCATAATATGCACATACTTTAGAATAAGTGAACAAGTTATAAACAATTTTTTTATTAACCATTATAATTAAAAAAAATAATACCACAAATTTGTGGTATTATATTTTTTAGTACATAGTATAAGCG
>JAEZGU010000177.1 GCA_023416855.1 Bacillota bacterium | reverse complement strand
AGATTGATTGAAAGCTCCAATTTAAAGGTTGAGGAAGCATCCTTAACAGGAGAGTCTGTACCTGTGGAAAAGGATGCTGACACTGTTATAGTAGGTCATGTTGGAATTGGGGACAGGCATAATATGGGTTTTTCAAGTACAATTGTAACCTATGGCAGAGGTATGGGGATAGTTACAGAAACCGGACATAATACGGAGATTGGTAATATCGCTACAAAAATTCAGTCGTACGATGATGAAGATACACCATTGCAAATCAAGTTGAATCAGCTTGGTAAGGTTCTTGGAACTTTAACAATAGGTATTTGTATAATGGTTTTTGTTTTAGGTTTATTCCAAGGTAGACCAATATTGAAAATGCTTTTAACATCTATAAGCTTGGCAGTTGCTGCAATACCTGAAGGGCTTCCTGCTATAGTAACAATAGTTCTATCTATAGGTATGAACAGGATGGCAGGTAAAAATGCAATAGTAAAAAAACTGTTAGCAGTGGAAACTTTGGGTGCAACCTCAGTAATTTGCTCAGATAAAACAGGTACACTTACTCAAAATGAAATGACAGTTGTAAAAGCTTATGTTGATGACAAAATATTGGATGTAGACGGAATTGGTTATGATCCAGTTGGAAATGTTAAATTGTCAGGTAAGAATATAGATATTTCATCTCTTTCAAACTTGAAAAATCTTGTATCTATTGGAGCTCTTGCTAATGATGCATTGCTTGATAATTCTTCAGGTATGTATAAAATCATTGGAGATCCAACCGAAGGTGCAATTATAACTTTTGCCGGAAAATTAGGACAAACTAAAGAAGAGCTAAATAGATCGTATAAAAGAGTTGCAGAACTTCCATTTGATTCAACAAGGAAAATGATGACAACTTTCCATTCCAATTATATTAAAGGTAAAATAGTATCATTTACTAAAGGTGCGCCTGATATTGTTATCAGCCGATGCAATAAAATTGCTATTAATGGAATAATATTAGATTTTACAAAGGAATTAAAGGATAAAGTTTTAAACGTAAACAAAACTTTTGCTCGTTCAGCACTGAGAGTTTTGTCTGCAAGCTATAAAATATGGGATGAAGTTCCAAAACATCTTAAATTCGATGAAGTTGAAAATGATATGATATTTGTTGGGTTAGTTGGTATGATTGATCCGGCAAGGTCTGAAGTTAAAGAATCAATTAAATTGTGTAAGCAAGCCGGAATTGAAACTATAATGATTACCGGTGACTACAAAGAAACAGCTTATGCCATTGCTAAGGATTTAGAAATGGTTGAACATGAAAGTCAGGCAATGATGGGCGAAGAGCTTGACAAACTGTCAGATAAAGAGCTAAATGAAGTCGTAAATCATACAAAGGTTTACGCAAGAGTTTCACCTGAACATAAAGTAAAAATAGTAACCGCATTGAAAGAAAATGGCTATATTACTTCTATGACTGGAGACGGTGTAAATGATGCATTAGCTTTGAAAAAAGCTGACATAGGTGTTGCAATGGGCATAACGGGTACAGATGTAGCTAAAAATACTGCCGAGGTTATTCTTACTGATGATAATTTTGCAACCATTGTTAATGCAGTAAAAGAAGGAAGAATAATATACAGCAATATTAAAAAATTTGTGTTTTTCCTTTTAAGCTGTAATATAGGAGAAATATTGCTTGTATTTATTAGTATATTGTTAGGATGGGAAGTACCTTTAGTGCCAATTCAACTATTATGGCTTAATTTGGTGACAGATAGTTTTCCTGCAATGGCATTGGGAGTTGAAAATGCTGAACCGGGCATAATGTGTTTACCACCAAGAGATACAAAGGAACCAATTTTAGATAAAAGCATGCTTGCTGGAATTATGTTCCAGGCGATTGCCATAAGCACTGCTTCGCTTTTATCATACTTATGGGCAATGCGCATGTACGGTGTAGCTGAAGGTTTGATTCATGCACGAAGCGTTGTTTTTGCAACTTTAATAACTGCTGAATTATTAAGAGCATTTTCATCAAGATCACAAACATACACATTGTTTAAAATAGGATTTTTCACCAACATGCGTATGATTCAAGCTGTATTAGTTTCATTTTTATTGACAGTGGCTGTATTGTATGTACCTGTTCTAAACAATATATTTGATGTAATGCCTTTAACATCACATGATTGGTTAATAGTACTGACCTTTTCATTTATACCGATGATTACAGGCGAGTTGTATAAGGACTTATTTAAAAATAAAATTAAATAAAAAAATTGGGATGGTTCAATCAAAAAGAACCGTCCCTAATTTTTGAGTAAAGTTATTGATTTCATTCATATTAATGCCACTATAGTTAAGAGAGAAAAATAACTTATTGTTGTTAAGGCTAATTATGTTTAACAATATGTTGTGTTCTTTAGCATGCCTTTTTATTTCTTCTATACTTTTCAAAGTAGTTGCTTGGCATACTATGTGAAGACCCGAATCAGAGTTAATTATTTCAAGTTTATCTTTAAAATTACTTCTTAAACTGTTAGATAAATTTATATTTTTCTTTCTGTAAATCCTTTTTACTTTTCTTAAATGCTTCTGCATATATCCTTCCTTCATAAATAGAGCAAGTACTACCTGATCTATTTTTGAAGTGGACTGAGTGTGGCGGTTTTTTATATCATTATATTTTGCTAATAGTTTTTTTGGTATAACCATGAAGCTTATTCTAAGTGAAGGCAAGAGCATTTTAGAAAATGATCCTAAATAAATTACACAATCATTTTTATCCATACCCTGAAGACAAGGTATAGGCATACCGCCGTAGCGAATCATAGCATCATAATCATCCTCTATTATGAGCCCATTGTTTTTATATGCCCATTCTAACAATTCCATACGCTTATTTACAGGCATAATGGTACCTAAGGGATACTGATGGGAAGGGCTAATGTAAATTAATTTTGAGCTACCATTTCTAAGCTTCAAAATATCAAAACCGCTGTCAGTTATTTCTATATGATTAATATTGAACATGTAGTCTTCAAAGATATATTCTGCTTTATTAAATCCCGGTTTTTCAAAAGCGATGGTATTGTGGTTATCCTTGATAATTTCTATTAATATACCAAGCAAATATTGTACACCTGCTCCAACTATAACTTGCTCAGGACTTGTGTGTCCTCCACGCATTGTATTAACAAAATCAGATATTTCTTCTCTTAAAATTTGCTCGCCCTGTATTGAACAACTGTTATATATTTTTGTACGTTCATCAGAAATTACTTTATTGTATAGTCTTTTCCATGTTAAAATATCAAAACTTTCCTTATCGACACCATCGTTCATATAATCTGTATCGCTTTGATGACTTAATGTGTTTTTATGTGTTTCTCTAATAATTTCAAAATTATATTCACTTAAGTCACATACATAATATCCTCTTTTAGGAGAATTCTCAATATAACCTTCTGCTACAAGCTGACTGTATGCATTTTCAATAGTTGTTTTACTTAAATTCATTGTTGTAGAAGCTTCGCGTATAGAAGGAAGTTTAACATCAGGTTTTAAGACTCCCGATGTAATTTCTGTCTTAATAAATTCATATAGTTGCATATATATCGGTATATTGCTTTCTCTATTGAAAATAGGTGATATAATCATAAACTACTCCTTAACTGTCTTGCTAAAATTTTATAAATCGAATCAAATTAAAGGTTACACATATTATAGCATAAAATATCTATAATTTTAAAATTTTTTTTACATATACATTAAAAATACCATATGATATAATACATAAATCATAATAAATTTATTGCAAATTCTATTAAAAGGAGCCATCATGTACAATATAAATGAAATTCAAGATTTTAAATATATAACTTTTCCTTCTTTTGAAGAATACGATGATATTTTTCATTGCTTTACTACAAGAGCCGGTGGGGTCAGTGAAGGAACATTCGCTTCTATGAACTTAGGGTTCAGTACTGGAGATGATGATAAAAATGTTAAGAGAAATATTGAAATAATGGCTGAAAGGCTTAATTTAGATATAGATAATATAGTTGAAACCCATCAAACACATACAAACAATATTATGTATGTTACTGATGAGCATAAGGGTAAAGTGTTAGAGTTAACTGACAGCAACTTAAAGGATATAGACGGTGTTTATACAGATAAAAGAAATTTAATACTAATGTCCTTTCATGCTGACTGTACACCTGTTTTTTTCTATGATCCCGTAAAAAAGGTTATAGGCCTTGCTCATGCTGGATGGAGAGGCACTGTTCAAAATATAGGTGGTGTCATGGCTAAAGCTCTCATAAAAGACTTTAATTCAGATCCAAAGGATATTAAGGTTGCAATAGGACCATCTTTATGCGATTCATGCTTTGAGGTTGATAAGGATGTGGCAGATTTGTTTCTTGCAACAGATGTAAAGTTCAAGGATTTTATGGAAACTAAGGGTGTTAAGTATTATTTTAATTTGTGGGAAATTAATAAGTACTTATTATTAAAAGAGGGCTTAAAGGAAGAAAATATTGAGATAGCAGGTATCTGCACTAAATGTCGAAATGATATGTTTTTTTCACATAGGGGGCAAGGTGGAAAAAGAGGACTAATGACCGGCTTGCTAATGATGAAATAATAAGAATTTTAAATTATTATCATAACCTTCGTACAACCTAAATATAATAATATATATAAAGCTGTGAGGAGGGTATGAAATTGGCATATAAGAGGATAATGTCTCTGATATTGATTATTTGCTTAAGTGTTGGTATTACCGGGTGCAGCACTTTAGATATGATGGTGGGGCTTAAACAGGAAAATAACCCGGATACAACTGATTTTGCAGATTTAACTAATTTTGAAATAGTAGAAGATACAATCGGAGAAGAAGTAGTTGAAGAACCAGTGATTGAAACGGCAAATGTTAATAATTCGGAGCAAGCAAAAATGACAGATATTACTGCTTATTTTGAGGATGAAAATGGATTTGTAGTTCCGGTTAATACAAAGATTGAGTGGGAAGAAGGAATTGCAAAGGCTACGCTTCGAAGCATGGTAGTTGGAAGTGAAACTGAAAAAAGGTTAGCAGCCTCAGGACTTCGTGGTGTATTACCGGAAGGAACTGATATTAGAGGTATGGCTATAAAAGATGGTCTATGCAGAGTGGATTTTACCAAGAACATATTAAATACTTCATCATATGAGCAAGAAGAAAATATGATTTCTGCGATTACATATACATTGACTGAATTTCCGACCATAGACAAAGTGGAATTATTGGTTGAAGGTCAAGCTTTAGCATCCTTGTCAAAAGGATATGCAATAAACACCGCCTTTGAAAGAGGAAATATTAATCTTTTTGGTTCTGCTGATGGTGTTAATTATACTGTTTATTATAAGGCACCTGATACAGAGGTTATGGGCCATTATGTTCCTTTAACATTCTCAGCAACATCAATTACTAATCCTGCTAAAAATGTTTTAGAAAAATTATTTAGCGGAGCTCCTGCTGATACTGTATTAAGCAATAATATTCCTGTAGGAATTAATTTAAGAGGAGTAAATATTGTGAGTGATACAGCTGTGGTAAATTTAGGAGTGGAAGCAGTTAATCTTTCTGAAGAAGAATACAGAGATATGAATGCAATTGTTGTACTTTGTTTAGAGCAATTTGGAATTGCCAATGTAGAGTTTAACATTGAGGGATTATCTTTTGAGGAAGCAGGACTTCATTTTGATAGCGGAGTAATGCCAGCATTTAATCAGTATTAAGGAAAGGGGACACACCTTTTGTAAGGAGTGTTCCTTTTTTTCTTGATTATTTTCAGGTTGAGAATTACAATATAAGAAAAAAATGGAACATGGATACCTCAATATTGACCCTCCCTTTATTAAGGGAGGGTTTTTTTAGCCCTATTTACCATAGTTTTCTTTAGCTTTTAATGCAAATTTTGGAGTTTGTATTTTGTTATATGGTGCACCTTCTTCTATTTCTCCTGCTGTCTTCATAATATCAATCAATCTGTTATAACCGTCTTCTCCTAACGCTAAATCAGGATTCCAAGCTCCTATCTCTCTGTAGGTTTCAACTATCTTTGCTATAAATTCCTTATCAGAATCTGGGAATTGTGGAGCTATAACCTCTGCAACCTCTTCAGCCGTATGCTCATTAACAAATACCATTCCTTCATAAAGCGCATCTGCAAAGCTTTGAATTACTTCAGGGTTTTTATCTATATAGCTGCCTAAAGCACTGTAGCATGTATATGGAATGTATCCCGCTAAACGACCTACAGATTCTAAAACATAGCCATTACCTTGAAGCTCAAAAGTAGAAGCTAACGGTTCAAAAAGTGTGGTATAATCTGCCTCACCTGAAGCAAATGCTCCTGCCATCATATCAAATTGCACATCTGTTCTAACATCAACATCAACACCTGGTGTGAGCCCTGCTTGTTTCATGGCATATTCCAATGCCATTAACGGCATTCCACCCTTACGGCCACCAAGTATCGTATGTCCCTTTAATTTCTCTAATGTAAAGTTGTCATCTTTTTCTCTACCAACAATAAAAGAACCATCTCTCTGGGTAAGCTGTGCAAAGTTTACAGCATAATCTTCGCGTCCTTGAAGATAAACATAAACACTTGCTTCAGGCCCCATAAATGCAATATCAGCTTCGCCACTTACCATGGCAGCCATACATTTATCCGCTCCGCCGCCATTTGTTAACTCAATTTCTAATCCATTCTTTTCAAAAAATCCTTTTTCTATTGCAACATACTGCGGTGAATAGAATATGGAGTGAGTAACTTCTATTAAGCGCACTTTTGTTTTATCTGTCTGTTTTTGTTCACAGCCTGTAAAAAATAAAGTTGATACAAGTAAAACAACCAATAATAAAGAAATAAATTTTTTCATAAAAACCTCCCAATTTTGCTCGTTAATCATAATATTCAATTTGTATAATAAAAGTTACGATAAATTTTTTAAAAATTAATTATAGAATTATATTGACGGCTGTGGTATATTTAAATTGTGTGTAAAATTTAGGTAATGTTTGTGTAAATTAGAACATAAGGATAGGAGAAATTATGGGTATATCTTTTTCGGATTTTTTAGCGCAGGCGATTTCTAATCCAATACTAATGGTAACAACTTTATTAACTTTAGGAGTAATATTAGTAAACGGTTGGACTGATGCACCAAATGCTATTGCGACATGCGTTTCTACCCGGTCAATATCTGTATCATCAGCAATTTTAATGGCTGCTGTTTTTAATTTTTTAGGAGTTTTTATAATGACGGTTATAAATGCTAATGTTGCTCAAACTATTTATCGAATGGTAGACTTTGGAGGAAATTCAAGAGAAGCTTTAATTGCTTTGTGTGCTGCATTGTTTGCTATAGTAATTTGGGCTACAGCTGCTTGGTGGTTTGGTATCCCAACAAGTGAAAGTCACGCTTTAATTGCAGGAATTTCCGGTGCTGCCATATCTTTGCATAATGGTTTATCCGGTATAAACGCAAATGAATGGATTAAGGTATTGTATGGTTTAATTTTGTCTACTTTATTAGGATTTGTGCTTGGCTGGATTACTGTGAAGTTTGTAGAATTGATATTTAGAGGATTTAACAGAAGGGAAACCAATACTTTTTTTCAAAAAGCTCAAGTAGTTAGTGGCGCATCAATGGCATTTATGCATGGAGCCCAAGATGGTCAAAAATTTATGGGTGTATTTATGCTTGGCATTTTTTTAGCTAATGGACAAGCAAACGTTACAAATTTTGTCATACCTACTTGGATGATGATTTTATGCTCAGTTGTTATGGCTTTGGGAACGTCAATTGGAGGATATAAAATTATAAAATCTGTAGGGATGGATATGTGTCGTCTGCAAAAATATCAAGGATTTTCAGCTGATATGGCAGCTGCTACTTGTCTTTTAATTTCTTCGGTTTCAGGTATACCGGTTAGTACAACCCATACAAAGACAACAGCTATAATGGGAGTTGGAGCAGCTAAGAGGTTATCATCAGTAAATTGGGAATTAGTTAATGAAATGGTATTAACTTGGATTTTAACATTTCCGGGATGTGGTTTAATAGGTTATTTGATGGCAAAATTATTTATGATGATATTATGATGAGGTGAATTATGGTACGAAAAAGGGATTTTGATTATTTTGAAGCTTTTGTAAAGTTATCTGAATATTGTTGCGATGCAGCAAAAATGTTGGATGATGTACTGATTAATTTTGAGGTTGCTACCTTAGAAGAAAAAATGAAACAAATGCATGACATTGAACATACAGCTGATTTATGCGGGCATGAAATAACAAGAAGGTTATCTAAAGAATTTATCACCCCTATTGAGAGAGAAGATATCGTAGCTCTCACTCATCAAATAGATGATATAACAGACTGTGTTGAAGATGTACTCATACATATGTACATGTACAATGTTCAAGAAATCAGAAATGAAGCCTTAAGATTTTCAAAGTTAATTTTAAAAAGCTGTGAAGAATTGAAGGATACCTTAGAAGAATTTAAGAATTTCAAAAAATCAAAAGTAATACACGATAAAATTGTTTATATTAATAAATTAGAAGAAGATGGGGATAATTTATATACAGAAGCAGTGAGAAAGTTGCATATGACATCTAAAGATCCAATAGAATTAATGACTTGGACTATTGCTTTTAATAGATTTGAAAAATGTTGTGATGCATGTGAACAGGCAGCTAATGTTGTTGAAAGTATTATTATGAAAAATTCTTAACACTTATACTTTATACAATGAATGAATATTAACATATATCTATAAAAAAAATGACAAAAAATTGTGAAAAATTGTTTATCTTGCAAAAAAACATTTGCAATGTTAAAAAAAGTTTGTTAAAATATGAGCAGGAGGCATGCATATGAATAATAACGATAGAATTTCACCTGCAGTAATAAGAAGATTACCAAAGTATTACAGATATTTGGGAGAACTAAACAAAATGGGTGTCAACAAGACATCATCAAGAGAGCTAAGTGATATGACAGGTTTTTCAGCATCTCAAATACGTCAAGATTTGAACAACTTTGGAGGATTTGGACAACAAGGGTTTGGCTATGATGTAGAAAACTTACGTAATGAAATTGCACGTATTTTGGGCTTGGATAAAAAATATAAAATTATTATTATTGGAGCCGGAAATATTGGTCAAGCGATAGCAAATTATACTGGTTTTTATGAAGCAGATTATGAGGTAGTAGCTTTATTTGATAAAAATCCAAAATTAATCGGCATGTCTATGAGAAACGCTTTAATCAAGGATGCTGATGAATTAGAGGGATTTTTAAAAGAAGAAAACATAGATATCGCTGTAATATGCACTCCAAAAAGCGTTAGTCAACAAGTAGCTGAACAATTAGTACAATGTGGTATAAGAGCTATTTGGAACTTTGCTCCAAAAGATTTAAAGATGCCTGATTATGTCCATGTTGAAAATGTTCATTTAAACGAAAGTCTGTTTTCTTTGACATATTATTACAATCAGATGAATAAGAAAAAAAGTGAATAATTATTATAAAAAACAGAGAGAATATATTGTCTCTGTTTTTTTCTGTAACCTCAGTAAATATTACGTATTGTTAACAAAATTATAATTTTCAATTATTATTTTTAATTATTAATTAAAAAAAGCATATTGCCTATACTGCTTGGCCAACTAATAATTTAAAATTACAAATAGTTAATATTAAATTAGTTGTATTGTAATATGCTTTTGATATAATAAAAGAGGAAAAACATTTATAATTATTGGAGGTTTTACATATGAACGCATATATCGAAAGAATCATTGACTCAGTTAAAAAAAGAGATGCTCACGAACCTGAATTTATTCAAACTGTTGAAGAAGTACTTTATACTTTAGAGCCAATGATAGAAAAACATCCAGAATATGAAAAAGCTGGATTGTTAGAAAGAATGGTTGAACCTGAAAGAGTTATTTCATTCAGAGTATCATGGGTAGATGACAACGGTACAGTTCATGCTAACAGAGGATACAGAGTTCAATTTAACGGAGCTATAGGACCTTACAAGGGTGGTTTAAGATTCCATCCAACAGTAAACTTAAGCATAATGAAATTCTTAGCTTTTGAACAAACTTTCAAAGATTCATTAACAGGCTTACCAATAGGTGGAGCAAAAGGTGGTTCTGACTTTGACCCAAGAGGAAAATCAGATGCTGAAATAATGAGATTCTGTCAAGCATTCATGACTGAACTATTTAGACATATTGGACCAGACGTTGACGTTCCTGCAGGAGATATCGGTGTTGGAGCAAGAGAAGTTGGTTACATGTATGGTCAATACAGAAGAATTAGAGGAGCTTTCGAAAACGGAGTATTAACTGGTAAAGGTATACCTTACGGCGGAAGTTTAGCAAGAACTGAAGCTACTGGATACGGCGCAGTTTACTATGCACAAGAAGTATTAAACCACTTCGGAGAAGAAGTTAAAGGTAAAACATTCGTAGTATCAGGTTTCGGTAACGTTGCTTGGGGTGCAGTTCAAAAAATCAACCAATTAGGCGGAAAAGTAGTTGCTATTTCTGGTCCAGACGGATACATCTATGATCCAAACGGCGTTGTAGGTGAAAAAGAAGATTTCATGTTAGAAATGAGAAATTCAGGAAGAGATAAAGTTCAAGATTACGCTGATAAATATGGAGTAGAATTCTTCCCAGGACAAAAACCATGGGGAGTTAAAGCAGATGTTTACATGCCATGTGCTACTCAAAACGAAATTAACATGGATGAAGCTAAGAAAATTGTAGCTAGCGGTTCTAAATACTATATAGAAGTTGCAAACATGCCTACTACAAATGAAGCATTAAAATATATCATGGATAGCGGTATGATAGTTGCTCCTTCAAAAGCAGTTAACGCAGGTGGAGTTGCTACATCAGCATTAGAAATGGCACAAAACTCAATGAGATATTCTTGGTCTTTTGAAGAAGTTGATGCTAAATTACATGGTATCATGAAAAATATCTATGCAATGAGCGTTGCAGCAGCAGAAGAAGCTGGCTTAGGATACAACTTAGTAGCTGGAGCTAACTTAGCTGGATTCAAAAAAGTAGCAGACGCTATGATGGCACAAGGTATAATCTAATTAAATAAATTTAGAATATAAAAAAAAGCAAGGTTCGCCTTGCTTTTTAATTTACCAATTTTATTTAAATAACTTTATTTTGCCTGTATCATTTAAGTACTTAATAACAATTGCAATTATTGGAGCAACAAGTAATCCGAAGAACCCAAATAGCCTTAGCCCTGCATACATTACAGTAATTGTAATAATAGGGTGAAGACCAATCTGATGACCGACAATTCTTGGTTCAATTACATTTCTAATTATGGTTACTGCTAAGTACAGCGCTAATAATCCGAATCCTAAAGTGTAGTTCTTTAGGATAATTTCAATAATTGCCCAAGGTATCAATATTCCGCCGGTGCCTAAAACAGGCATTATGTCAAGTATTGCTATTATTGCAGCAATAGGCAAAGCATACTTTACCTTTAATATGGATAAACCAACTAATACCTCAAAGAATGTTATAAACATTATAATTATATAAGATTTTATCATTTTCCAAACCTTGCTAACTAAGAATACACGAGATTCATCAAAGGTTGAGTTAAATTTATCAGGTAGCTGTCTTTTTATAAATGCCACTATATTGTCATATTCAACACTTATAAAAACTGAAAGAACTATAGTGAATATCACAGAAATTAAGTATAGTGGGAAATTAGATATTATTTTTGTTGCTAATTGTACTATATTTATTGAGGTATTTTTAATAACGTCTGAAATATAGTTAATTCCATTTGTAATAACTTGTGACAAAGTTGTAGCAGCATCTTCAGAAATAAGCTCTGTATTTGCAACTATCCAATCATTAAATTCTAATAGTATTGGTTCTACTTTGGTGAAATACAGGTTTGGTAAAGCATAAATTAAATCCGTAAGTTGTGTAATTAAAAAGGTTACAAATAACCATAGAATTATCGCCACCGTTGCATAAAACAATGCAACAACAAATATGGCGACCCCTTTTCCTGTTCCTTTAACGTGCTTTCTGATAAACTTTGCTAAAGGTCTTAAACCAAGTGCAATTAAAAACCCAACAATAAAAGGCATTATCCAATGAATTACATAAACAAACACGAAATATAAAACCGAATAAGCTGTAACTATAAATGCTACATTAATAATAAACTTTTTCTTTTCTTCAATAGTCATTTTTGACCCCTATCATATGTATTCTTAATTATTATAATTATAATGTTTGTATTTGGCAATTGCAACAAAAAATAAAGGTATAACGCATATTACATTAAATTACATGTGCTTCTTAGCAAGACCAAACTTATTATTGTAACAATTATATATATAATATATAATATTTTTAAATATGCATAAGGAGAGAAACAATATGAGAGAAATTAATGTGGCGGAGATTTCCAAAGCTGTTGAAAAGTTATGTATAGAATCTAATTATTATCTTCCGTTAGATGTAAAAAATGCATTGCAGGATGCCTTAGAAAAGGAAGAATCTCCTCTTGCAAGGGAAATAATAGAGGATATTATTAAAAATCAAGAAATTGCAAGAACTAAAAATGTTCCTATATGTCAAGATACAGGGTTTGCAGTTGTTTTTCTTGAGTTAGGTCAAGAAGTAAGATTGATTGGCGGAGATTTGAATGAAGCTATTGATGAAGGTGTTAGGAGAGGTTACATAAATGGATACCTTCGAAAATCAATAGTAGATGATCCATTCATGCTAAGAAAAAATACAGGTGACAATACACCTGCAATTATACATACAAAAATAGTACCAGGAGATAAAGTTAAATTGATATTTGCTCCAAAGGGTGGTGGAAGCGAAAATATGAGTGCTTTAGCAATGCTTAAGCCGTCTGATGGAATAAAAGGAATAAAAAAGTTTGTAATAGAAACTGTAGAAAAGGCAGGCTCTAACCCATGTCCTCCTATAGTAGTAGGTATAGGTATAGGTGGTACTATAGAGAAAACCACTTTAATTGCTAAGCAAGCACTTCTTAGAGCAGTAGGAGAACATAATTCGAATCCTGATATAGCAAAATTAGAGGAAGAATTGCTTATAGAAATTAATAAGCTTGGGATAGGTCCACAAGGATTTGGAGGAAGTACAACAGCTTTAGCTGTTAATATTGAAACTTTTCCTGCTCATATAGCAAGTATGCCTGTTGCCATTAATCTACAATGTCACGTAGCAAGGCATCAAGAAATAATTTTATAGGAGTGAAGGTAATAATATGACTAAAATTATTAATACTCCATTAACAGATGATATAGTTAATGATCTAAAAGTTGGAGACAGAGTTTTATTAAACGGAATTATATATACAGGACGTGATGCTGCACATAAAAGGTTAGTAGAGCTAATCAATAAGGGTGAAGAATTACCTATGGATATAAAAAATCAGACAATTTATTACGTTGGACCATGTCCTGCAAAATCAGGCCATGTTATTGGTTCAGCAGGACCTACAACCAGCGGAAGAATGGATGCCTATGCTCCATTATTAATGGACAATGGACTTAAAGGTATGATAGGCAAAGGTAGTAGGAATCAACAAGTAATAGAATCAATCGTAAAAAACAATGCAGTATATTTTGCTGCTATAGGTGGTGCAGGGGCTTTGTTAGCTGAAGCAATAAAGGAAGCTGAGGTTATAGCTTTTCCTGACTTAGGAGCAGAAGCTATATATAAATTGAAAGTTGAAAACTTTCCAGTAACAGTAGCAATAGACAATAAAGGAAATGACCTATACAAAATAGGCAAAGAAAAATACAAAAAAGATACAGATTAAAGGGAGTTTGTATGAATATTAATAATGAAACAAAGCAACTTGGTCTTTTAGGTTATCCATTAGGTCAATCTCTTTCACCGATTATGCATAATTCTGCATTTAAAAAATTAAGATTGAATAAAATTTATATTCCAATAGAAGTGATGCCGGAAAATCTGGAAACTGTTGTTAGAGGAATATCAAAAATGAATTTTGAAGGTTTTAATATTACTAAGCCTTATAAAATAGATATAATTAAATACCTTGATGAAGTTGATGAGTATGCTAAACATATAGGAGCAGTAAACACTGTAACAATAAAGAATGGAAAGCTGAGGGGATATAATACTGACGGAATAGGTTTTTTAAAATCTTTTGAAGTTGAAACGAAAGAAAGTGTTAAGGGAAAGACGGTATTTATTATTGGAAGCGGAGGAGCATCAAGAGCAATAGGAATGACCTTAGCATTAAACAAAGTAAAAAAGATTTACATATGCAATAGAACATACAAAAAAGCATTATCACTTTCTGAGGAAATAATGAAAAAAACTGATACAATTACATCTGCAATTCCTATGGTTTATGAGGAAATGGATAAAGCACTTATAGACACGGATATATTAATTAACACTACAAGTGTTGGCATGTTTCCTGATATAAATGAAAGCCCTATAGATAAAAAACTGATTAATAAGAATTTAGTTGTATGTGATGCTATATACAATCCTAAAAAAACAAAGCTTATACGAGATGCTGAAGAAATTGGTTGTAAAACATTGATTGGCATGCATATGTTTGTTTATCAAGGAGCAGAGGCGTTTGAGTTATGGACTGATAAAAAAGCACCATTGGAATTAATGTTTAATACTGTAAACGACAATTTATAAGAGATATAAATTAAAGAATAATATAATTTCAATAATTGTAACATGATATCGATTTGAAAATAAAATAAGGTAACAAAGAATTTTCAAGGAGGTTATTATGTTTAGAAATCCGTATGAAGGAGACCCTTTTCCTATATATGATGACATTGATTTTATTAGTGCACAGAGGGCAAGAAATGCACAGGAAATAATGCAGACATTTCGCTCACAGAATTCAGGTGTATATGCTGAGTTGGATCAGGCAGGCATAAGCAGAGGTGTTGCAGATTATTTATTGCTTTTCTTAATTAATTATATTATTAATCAAGCAGACACTAACCGTACTCCTCGTCAAATTTATAGTCAGTTGCAAAACCAAATACCATGGTTTAATATTATGGTTAGACAAATTCCTATGAGACGAAATGATATAGATAGATTTATATTAAGAATCATAGAAATAATATTGAATATAATTAGAGGCGGACAGCCAAGTCCAGGACCTGGGCCGGCACCGGGCTGGTCAGATTGGGAGGATTTAGGAGGAATATTAACAACAGCACCTGCAGTTTCTTCATGGGCACCAAATAGATTAGATGTTTTTGCCGGGGGAACTGATAATGCCATGTGGCATAAGTGGTGGGACGGAAGACGATGGAGTGACTGGGAAAACTTAGGTGGCATATTAACATCTGCTCCTGCGGCAGTATCATGGGGACCAAATAGAATCGATACATTCGTAAGAGGAACAGATAACGCTATGTGGCATAAATGGTGGGACGGCAACCGTTGGAGTGAGTGGGAAAGCTTAGGAGGAGTATTAACATCAGCACCTGCAGTTTCCTCATGGTCATCGAATAGATTGGATACTTTTGTTAGAGGCACTGACAATTCTCTGCATCACAAATGGTGGGATGGTAGACGTTGGAGTGATTGGGAGAATCTTGGTGGAAATTTAACATCATCACCTGCAGCTGTGTCTTGGGGACCAAATAGAATAGATGTTTTCGCAAGAGGAACCAATAATGAGTTAATTCATAAATGGTGGGATGGAAGTCGTTGGAGCGGATGGGAGAGCTTGGGCGGTGTATTAACGTCAGGTCCTACAGTTTCTTCAAAAAGACCAAACCATTTAGATGTATTTGTTAGAGGAACCGGCAACAGGTTATATAAAAGAACATGGAATGGTTCACGTTGGGAAGGTTGGCAAGACCTTGGCGGTAATATAGACTCTGAGCCAGCTGCTATATCCTGGGGACCAAATAGAACAGATATATTTGCAAGAGGTCAAAACAGAAGTCTGATTCATATGTGGCAAGGCCAATAAGATAAAAAATTCACCTCCTAAGTTAAGTATTTGCATAATAAATGTTAATATTCAAGGTACAGAGTACCTGTATGTAATTTAAGTAGTTGCCTACAGCTTGTAAATGCATATATTATAAATAATGGTGATGAAAACACCTTGAATTTTAGGATGTGATGGGTTTGAAATTATACGATGGTAAATATAGAGTAAGCAGTGGATACGGTCCTCGTGTATTAAGCAATGGTGATACAAATTTCCATAAAGGTATTGATTATGTAGGTATAGACAGTAAAAAAATAATTACACCTACTAACGGGAGAATAATTACATCTCAAATTATAACTGACAGAAACAATCTCACCTGGGAATGGGGAAATTACGTTAAGATGGATGACTTGAATGGATACTTTTTATTCTTTTGTCACCTATCTGAAAGATTGGTAAAAGCAGGTGACGTTGTAGCAAAAGGTCATGCAGTAGGTATTGAGGGCCAAACTGGATATACTACAGGTAGTCATTTGCATTTTGAAGTTAGAAGGAAATCAAATAATGTTTCAATAGATCCAAATGAGTATTTTGAGATTTTAGCAAATTGGGAAAAAAGTCAGCTTGAAGCAGCTATGAAATTGGTTCAGGAAAAAACAGGATTTGATAATAATACAATGGATTATCTATCAAAACATCCATATCCGGATGCTTTATTTTTAAAGTTAGCAAACGCTATGAAGTAACAAAATTAAATAAATGTTAAGTATTTAGAAGGCGTACAATAGTACGTCTTCTATACTAAAAAATGATGTATACCTTTAAATTTAAGGTATATTATGGTATAATAAGTAGACTTATAAGAAAAATATATAGTGAAAGGAGTGAGATTTTATGATAAAACCGGGCAAAACGCCGTTAATGAGATCTAAAAAATTAGAAAAAGCTTTAGGAGTGGAAGAAATTTATTTGAAGTTGGAAGGTGCAAATCCTTTAGGAAATAAATTTGATAGAATATCCGAAACATTAGTTAAAGATGCTATAGCCCGTAAACGCAGCGGACTTTTAGTCGATGGACCAAGTGATTACATAAAATCAGTTATTAATTATTCTGAAAATTTTGATATAGATATTAAGGTTTTATTATTTCAAAATGAGCAATGGAAAAGAAATTTATTTCATAATATTTCTTTTGTTGATTTTAGAAATAAAAAGGTAACTAATAAACATGAATTAATAGAGAGTTACTGCAAGGAAAATAATTATTATAATGCCTCAAACTCATATGGAAATAAGCATCTAAGTATAATATCACTACAAAAAATAGGAGAGGAAATAGCTGAAAAATTAGGAAATGATATTACAACTGTTTTCACACAATTAAGCAATGGTTATACTGTATCAGGACTATATAACGGATTTGTAAACAAATGGGTTGAAGGCGATATAAACAAATATCCTCAAATTTTTTCTTGTACTATACCTTACGGAAATTCTATATATAAAGATTACAAGAAGAATTTGGAGTTAAGTGATATAAGTATAGATGATTATAATGTGAAAGCTAATAAATATACTAAGAATTTATTTGCTGATGAAGGTGCTTTATTACAAGAAGCTTTGAATGCAATCAATGATACTGAAGGTAAGATTATACCGGTGGATGAAGCTCTGTTAACGGAAAGTGTACATTTTTTAAGAAAACAAGAAAATATAAATTTAACTACACAAGAAGGTTATTCTTTTGCGGGTTTTTATAAATTAGCAAAGGAAGGCAAAATTAAAAATGGCAAGCATGTTATTATTCTAAATAACGGAAAAAGTGATTTAGAATTAATAAGAATCGAAGATTTCAAAGAATATCCAAAAGAAACTCTTACTAAATGGACAAAGGAGTGGTTACAAGATTATTCTGATTCATTGGATGAAACAGAAGAAGCTATAGAATTTGCAATGAGAAACGGCTTTATTGTTATTGCTATACGGAACAATATACCTCAAGGAATAGGAGTAGTAGTTAATCTTGGCTTTGAAAAAGTTATTCCAACTTACCACTTGGTATACATCGGAACAAAAGAGGGCAACAAGGGCAGAGGTATAGCATCAGAACTATTAAATTATATAATAGAAATAACAGAAGGGCGTCTTTCACTTCACGTAGATTTAGAAAATAAAAGAGCGAGGAATTTGTATCAAAAATTAGGTTTTAAAACTGCATATTATAGAATGATATACAATAATAAAATTGAATAAAGATGGCGATACTTTTGGAGAATTTAATCCATGACCTTATATTCTAATGTTTCTCCTGTTGGAATAGAATGGGAAGAAACAAAAATGACTGATTTTATTCTAAAAAATTAAAAGACAAAACTAAAAGCAACAGAATTCAATCTGTTGCTTTTTTGTCGTAAAAATGTTATAAATTTAAGCTATCTTAAACTATTATTAAATAAAAAAATCACACAACATTGAAATTGCATGACCTTTATTACTGAACCATGAGGGATTCGAACCCCCGACCAACAGATTCGAAGTCTGCGACTCTATCCACTGAGCTAATGGTCCACGACTTTTAAATTATATTATAGATGGAATCAAATATCAATAGATGTATACAATTTTTTTGTAATTTATATAGATTGCTTATGAGATAAACATAAACAAAAAAATTATTATTTTTATTTATTTTCAAATGTGTTATAATAACCTCATGCCTTTATCCAAAGTAATATAAAGGTTGTATTAATTTACATAGGATAAAATTATACAATGAAACATATAAATAAATATAAGCGTTTAATTTTGGCTTAACTTTAAATTTAGGAGTGAGTATATGGTATCTAAGAGAAAATATATTCTTACGATTATCGTGGTTGTTTTGGTAACTGCTTTTTTAACTCTTACATTAGGTAATGTTTTTATGGTGGAGATAGGGGATAAAGTAGTTCTATCTCAAGAAACATACACTAAGATGAAGGATATGTATAATAAATATGCTAAGCAAGAAAAAATAATGGAATTAGCTAAAAGGGAGTTTTTGTACGAAGCTGATGAACAGAAAATGCTTGAAGGTGCTTTAGAAGGCACTTTAAATGCGTTAGGTGATCCTTATACGCAGTTTATGAACAAGGAAGAATTTAGTGCACTTATGCAAGATACAGAGGGCTCTTATGAGGGAATAGGCGTCTATATTACTGAAAGCGATGATAATAGAATTATGGTTGTTTCACCAATAGAAGATACTCCAGCTGAAAAGGCGGGTTTAAAGACCGGTGACAAAATAATAAAAATTAATGGTACTGAATATACTGCAAGCCAAATAAAACAAGCAGTAAACATAATGAAAGGTATGCCGGGAACAAGTGTAACATTGACTATTCAAAGGGAAAATACTGATGGTAGTAAGGACCTTGCAGATTTGGTTATTAATAGAGAAGTAATAAGAATTAAAACTATAAAATCAGCAATGCTTGAAGATAATATCGGCTATATAAGAATAACTACATTTGATTTACAAACAGCAAAGGATTTCGACACTGCATATCAGGATTTAAAGAAGCAAGGTATGAATAGCTTGATAATTGACTTAAGGTATAATCCTGGTGGTATTATAGATGCCACAGTTGATATTACTGATATGTTTTTGGGAGAAGGAATAATTACATATACTAAAACAAAATCAGGTGATATAAAATACTTCAAATCAGATGCTAAGTCAGAGAATTTGCCTATTGTTTTATTAATTAACGATGGAAGTGCAAGTGCATCTGAAATTATGGCAGGTGCTATGAAGGATACAGGAAGAGCCACCTTGATTGGAACTAAGACGTTTGGTAAAGGAATAGTTCAAAGTGTTCAGCAATTTGGAAATGAAGGCGAAGGCGTTAAAATGACGGTATCTGAATATTTTACTCCTAATGGAATTAATATTCATGATATCGGAATAGAGCCTGACATTAAAATAGAATTGCCTGAAGATGCTACAGGCTACGGGTATGAATTCTATGATACAGATAATCAGCTTAAAAAAGCTGTTGAGGTATTAAAAGAAAAGATTAATCAATAATATTTAAGTAGATGAGCTAAAAAGAAAGCGAGGGGCATATTACCTCTCGCTGTTTTTTTGTCTAAATTTATCTATTGAAGCTTATAAATCTTGTACCTTGAAATTGTAGTATTCCTGTATCTCCTTCAACCATCATGCCAAATTCATTAGAAGGAATTCTTAGTTCCATGCGTTCGCCGTTAGTCATTTCAAATGTTGCATAATAGCTGGTGCTGCTCGAATGATGATGGTGATTATCTGCATGATGATGGTGGTGATGAGTTACATCATATCTTTTTGTCACTACTTTAGCTTCAACTGGAATTATAGGTTGTTTATTATTGTGCATGCTTTCAGAAATATTTTTAATCACTGTAAAAACTATTACACCAAATATAAATATAAAAAATATAGGCACTATACTAAACATAAAATCAAATCCACTAAAAGGGTCGTAAAAAGGGCTCATTTATTCCTCCATATTTAATAAATTAAAACGGTTTTATCTTTTTCATCCCATAAAACGGTTTTGTCAATTGCCTCGCTTATAAATCTTAGAGGAACCATGATTCGATTGTTTACTAATTTTGCTGGTGTGTCTAAACTGCTTTCTTTACCGTTAATATAAGCAGTGTTACTGTCGGCAGGAATAACTATTTTAGTATTTTCATATTCTACCACAGCTGATTTTGTATTTGTATCCCAACTTACATTGCAGTTTAATACTTCAAAAACTGCTCGTAATGGTACCATAGTTCTTCCGTTTTCAATAAATGGCCATTGATTAATTGAGCTAAAATTAATATATTGGTCATAAACTTTTACATTTACCGGGTTATTGGGTTTTTTGTCTGTTATAAATTCAAATGCATTTGAATTTAATGCTGTTATGGATACTTTTTGTTGAATACCTTGATATTCAAAAATCAAGCTATAACTACCTGGTTTTTTAAAAGTCATAGTACCTTCAAATAAATTTATTCCATCGTGTTTATATGGATAAAGGAATACATCCTTTGTTATATTAACTTTTTTGTTGCCATAAAGTGCATACACATTGAAGTTAGCTTTTGTTGCAGTATTATAGACTCTATTTACTGACTCAAAGACTATATTGTCAGGCGTTTCTTTATATTTAACATATAAATTTAATATTTTGTATTCTCCTGAATTATCAGCTTTCAATGGAGAATCATAGCTTATAATTGAAACAAAATCATTTCTCAACAGGTCTGACATGGCTGTATTTACTATGTCTTGAGAAATTGAATTATGAATTCTTACTGAAATTTTTAGTGGACGATACTTTATTTTATATGTAAGAATATTTTTTAATTCATTCTCGTTTTTTGCAGTATTTACATCATCATATATATCAAGACCTAATTCTATCAATAATTTATCATATGATAATTCTTTTAGCAGATCGTAATAGCTTTTGTTTGCAGCAGGTAGATCAAGATTTTCATCTATTACATGATCTGCTGAAATTTCATTATCTGTCAGCATATAGTAATTGTATGAGGC
>JAEZGU010000147.1 GCA_023416855.1 Bacillota bacterium | reverse complement strand
GAATAAAAGATTTATCACCAGATGAAAATGGTAAGTATACAATTACCATCAATGATGTAACATTATCGTTTGAGAAAGATAAAACATTAAATGATGTTATAAAGGCTATTAATAGTAATGTGGATATGAAAGTAGATATAAGCTATTCTTCTACTACAGATACATTCTCAATAAAAGCAGATGAAACCGGATCACATATAAATATTAATAACATAGAGGGAAATTTAGGCCTTGCATTATTTGGAGATTCATCAAATTGGACTTCTACACCGGGCAAGGATACAGAAATTACATACACATTAAATGGTCAGCCAACAAGTGTTATACGTAGTACATCGAATTTTACAATTGATGGGATAAACATAGAATTAAATAAAAACGCAGAAAATCTTAGTAATGTAACATTTGAAGTAACAAATAACGCTGATGATATTGTAGAGAAGGTAAAGCAGTTTATTGATGATTATAATGAAATTATAACATTAATAGGAGCGAAAACAAAAGAAAAACCAAATACTAAGTATCTACCATTAACACCTGATCAACAGGAAGAGATGAAAGAGAAAGAAATAGAAAATTGGAATAAAGAAGCTCAAAAGGGAGCACTGTTCGGTGATAGTAAAATGATAACTCTTTTATCCAGTTTGAGAACAGGAATGACAGGAAAAACTGATGTTAGTGAGTTGATTTTGTCAAACATTGGTATAACTGCAGCTTCAATGGATACAAGCGGAAAATTAGTGTTAGATGAAAACAAGTTTAAAGAAAAATTATTAGAAAATCCTGACGAAATAGCGAATCTTTTTACAGGAACTAAAAGTGATGAAGGCTCAAAATCAGGATTGGCAGTACAAATTAGAGATATACTTAGAAAAAATATAGGAGCTTTTGGTACATCTGGAATCCTTATAGAGGAAGCCGGGTTAGACAGTGGACGTACATCAGATCAAAATTTTATTTCTAAAAAAATTAAAGAACATGACGATAAGATGGAATCATTAAAGAAAGCATTAGAAGTTGAAAGACAAAGATACTGGAATCAATTTACTGCATTGGAGAAAACCTTAAGTAAACTCAATGCTCAAAGCTCATGGCTAACAGATATGATGGGATAAGAAAGGTGATATAATGTTGAATCCATATGAACAATATAAAATAAATTCTATTAATACTATGACAAAAGGTGAGTTGCTTTTAATGATATTTGATGAGTTAATTAAAAAGCTAAATTACAGTATAATATTGATAGAAAATAAGGATTTTGACCAATCTAAAGTATATTTAGATAAAAGTAGAAATATAATTAACCATCTTATAGCAACATTAGACGATCAATATGAAGTAACTTCAGAATTGAGAGAATTATATATGTTTTTTATAAAAGAATTAATTAAAGCAGCCGGCTATAATGATGCTAAGTACATAAATGAAATAATGCCTATGATAGTGGATATGAGAGACACTTGGGCAGAAGCAGATAAATTAGCAAAGGCATCCAAGAATTAACGGTGATTTATGGAAGAGCTATTAAAAAATAAACTAAATGCTGTTATTGAGTTAAAGAAATATACTGAAGAGATTGTTGAGTTGTCATTGAAAACGGAATACGATAAAGTAAACACTATGATTGAGCAAAGACAGAAGTTTATTGAAGATATCAATACAATCAATGAAATAATAAAAAAATGTGGTATTTCTGAAACAGTGGAGACGATTGATATTAAAAAGGAAATAAGATCTACATTAAAAGAAATTGCAGACATGGATAATATTATTCGAAAAAATATCAGCGACGAATTAAAAAATGTAAAAAAATATTTGAATCAGCCGGATAAATCTCAATCAATAAGTATTAAAGCATAAAGAACAGGCTTAATAGCCTGTTCATTACTATTATTATTAACTTATTATGCATATAGATGTAAATATTTATTAGAATTATCCGATATATATAGCAACAATATTATGGAGGTAGAACAAATGACTAAAAAAACAACTTTGCAAAAGAGTATCAAGACAAAAAGCATTACTTCAAGGATAACGTTTTCTATTTTTGTAGTGTGTTTTGTCGCATTGCTTCTAACAGGAATTATTATAGGAACTACTATTAATAATCGATTTACAGAAACTAAAAAAGTTATATTAAATGAAACATCCGAAAGCGTAGGAAACAAATCGGAAGCTTTTTTCGAAAGATATATAGCTATTGTGCAACAAATGGCACAGGATAAAAATTTACAAGATTTTATGGTTAAAAATGCAGGATGGAGCACTATAAAACAAACAGAAGGTTTTATGGTAGCTGCAAAAACAACTGAGGATACACAAAAATCAGATCCTGATGTTATATTAACTGCATATATAGCAGAGGATGATTATTATCTTGCATCACCAACTATCATTGCTAATAGCGGATATGATGTAACTTCAAAAGAATATTACAAAGCAATTACAGAAGATATGGTTTGGATTACTGACCCATATATTGATGCAATTACAGGTGGTGTTGTTATAACTATTTCGGCACCTGTAAAAGTTAATAATAAAACTGTAGGTCTTGCTGCTATAGATATAGCTATAGACAAATTAACAACTATGGTTAGTACTCATGAATTAGGTGATTCAGGATATTTTACATTATTAACTAAAAATAATATTATTGCTGCTCACAAGGATGAAACAATATTGTTGAAAAATATAAATGAAATTGGGTTGAGTAATAATATCCTTCAATCAATAAACAATAATGACAATAATGTTGTTGAGTACACTTATAACAATAATAAAATAATGGGAAGAAGTGTGCAAATCGGTAATACCGGATGGAAGATTTTATCTTCACTTCCGAAGAATGAATTCATGGCTGATACAATGCAATTAATATTTACAATAGCATTTGTATTTATTGTAGTGCTTATATTATTATTAGTTGTATTAACTATTGCTATTAAGAAAATGACAAAACCAATCAAGAACATAACAGATATTACTAACAAGATAGCGCAAGGTGAATTGGATGTTAGTATTGATGTAAATAGCAAGGATGAAATAGGAGTTCTTGCAGATTCGATTGGAAGTTTAACAGTACGATTAAAATCATATATAAATTATATAGGCGAAAGCGTTGATGTGTTAAATGATTTAGCTAATGGAAATTTAGTTATGGATTTAAAATATGATTATGATGGAGAATTTGCTAAATTGAAACAAGCGTTACTTCATGTTTCAGGAACTTTAGCAGATACAATTGGCAAAATAAAAGACTCATCAGTATTTATTAATATGAATGCTACACAGGTTTCAAACGGAGCACAAATACTTGCTCAAGGTACAACAGAGCAAGCAAGTGCAATAGAGGAATTATCAGCTGAGGTAAACGAAATTTACCACACTATAGCAAATAACGCGGAACATGCAGAAAATGCAGGAAAGAAAGCATTAGAGGCTTCGAGAGAAGTTGAACAAGGCAACGTGCATATGAGTGAAATGCTCACTGCAATGGATGAAATTAGTGAATCCTCAAACGAAATTGGTAAGATTATAAAAGTAATTGATGATATTGCATTCCAAACAAACATTTTAGCAATAAAAGCAGCAGTTGAAGCTGCAAGAGCAGGTTCTGCAGGCAAAGGATTTGCAGTTGTTGCAGATGAAGTAAGAAACTTGGCAGGCAAATCTGCTGAAGCTGCTAAGCAAACAACCGCATTAATAGAAAATTCTATTAACTCAATTTCAAAAGGAACTATGCTTGCAGACAAGGCAGGTAAATCTTTAGCAGGTATAGTTGATATTACAAATAAGACTAATGAATTAATTAGTGAGATAGTAAATGCATCAGCACAACAGACAGTTTCAGTAAATCAAATTAGAAGCGGAATTGAACAAATATCATCTGTAGTACAACAAAATGCTGCAACAGCTGAGGCAAGCGCTGCAA
>JAEZGU010000089.1 GCA_023416855.1 Bacillota bacterium | reverse complement strand
TACTGGCAATCTTATTGGCGGATTTGTAATAGCACATGACATAGAGGAAAAAGTAAAGTCTGAAGAAAGCTCGTATATAAAAGCTCAATATGATTCATTAAAAAAAATAATAGAAAATCTTGATTTAGGCTTTGCAAGATATACATATCCAGATTTTTATTTTATTGGTATTAACCACAAGGGATATGATCAATTAAAAAATTTATTTCCAGCATTAGCTTCAGAGAATGAATTGAAAAAAATGAATTTGCATGATTTATTTAACGGAAAGGTTCAAATAATTGATGACATAATTCATGATTCTTTAAAAGATAATAAGGCAAGTTGTTTTAGAATAAGTAATTATAAAATACATAAAGGGGAAACAGTATATTTTAAATGGATTTACCAACCATTGCTGGATCTTAAAGGAGAAATAATTGAAGTAGTCATAATAGGGATAAATATAACCAAAGAAATGAAAGACATGGACGAAGCTTTAAAAATTCAGGATGAAATATATGCAAATGTATCTCATGAGCTTAAGACTCCACTGAATGTCATATTTAGTGCTAATCAAATGATGGATATATACCTAAACAATGTTTCTATTAATGAATACAAGGAAAAATTAAATAATTATAATCATAGCATTAAACAAAACTGCTATAGATTAATAAAATTAATAAACAATATTGTTGATTTATCTAAAAGCAACTCAGGTTTATTAGATATTAATCCTATTAACGTTAATATAGTAAGTGCTGTCGAAAGTATTATTAATTCTGTTTCAATTTATGTAAAGTCAAAGGGGTTAGAGCTTATATTTGATACAGATGTAGAAGAAAAGATAATTGCATGTGACGTAAATATGATAGAAAGAGTGATGCTAAATCTAATTTCTAATGCAGTTAAATTTTCTAAGCCAAATGGTAAGATTATTGTAAATGTCCTTGATAAAGAAGATATGGTTGAAATATCTGTTAAGGATTCAGGAACAGGCATAAAGAAAAAACAACTCAATTTAATATTTCAAAGGTTCTATCAAGCTGATAAGTCTATTTCGCGAAACGCAGAGGGAAGTGGCATAGGATTGTCCCTAGTTAAATCAATAATAGATCTTCACGGTGGAAATATAAGAGTAGAGAGTGCATTAGGTAAGGGAAGTAAATTTATATTCGAGCTTCCTGCAAAAATCTTAAACGAATCAAATGATACAATAAAAATTAATACCATAAACAATAAAGTTGAACTGCTTAAAATTGAATTTTCTGATATTTATGAAATTTATTAATCTTTTAGATAAGGCGGACTCTTGGTCCGCCTGAAATGTAAATATAAATATTTATTTTAATTTGCTTTTAAAACCTTTATCTTTATTACTTCTGTTGATATTACCTGATATAATATCCGAATCAGGAACATCCTGAAGTGAACTGTAATCATTAGGATCTATCTTATTGCTTGAGTCGATGCCGTTGCATGCTCCATGAAACTTATCCATTCCATTTCCCATGCTGTTTTTTCTGAATCTGCCATTTCCTTTGCTCATTAAAAAACCTCCTTTTTTATATATTTCCCTTTAGCTCGATTGTTTATTCTATGGATAAAATTACAATATTTAATTGATTAGCAAATATAATATATGATAAAATAAGATAAAATATTTTAATAATTGGAGAAAACTATGCCGGCATTAAAATTAAAAGCAATAGACGCAAAAAAAGCATTAACAATAAGCAAAAATTTGATAGATGAGCTTCAGGAGCTTATTCAGTGTCCTAGAGCTTATTTCAGCATTGAAGTAACACAGTCCAAGTTTATAATGGACGGAAAGTTTGTGGGTGGACTTCCAACAATTGATGTTTTCTGGTTTGACAGAGGACAGGATGTTCAAGACAAAGCAGCTAAAATAATTACTAAGCACATAAATTCCATTGGTTATAAGAATGTAGACATAATATTCCATGTGCTTGATAAAATGAAATACTACGAAAACGGTGAGCACTTTTAATTTTAAATAGTTAAATCAAAGTTCAATAGCTACTTTATTGTCATTCTGAGGGCTTGCCCGAAGAATCTCATGTTTTCAATGTTATGAGATCACGCAGTCTCATTCACCAATGTATTAACTCCCGTTGGTCGTATACATTGGGAATTCGTTGTGAATGACCTACCGCCATTTTTCAGAAAAAAACACTCTGGAAAATGGGGTTAGGGCATCTTTCGCTATCGCTCAGGATGACAATAAACAGTTTTGTCAATAATTCGAAGCCTAATAGGGCTTATTTTTTTGCGCCTTATCGCAATTTAATTTTGTCGATAAAAAATTATCGTAAAACAATAAATAATTATTGACTTGGATAAAAATTTTGGTATAATGAAACTACAAACAATCAATTGGAGGATTTTATGTATCAGAAAAGTGTTGTTCATTATATTACTAAAATTTGTATTGATATTTTGTTTTATGTAGGAATTGTTTGCTGCTTGTTGATTCCCTTTTCTTCGGGATGGATGAGTAATAATTATTTTTATGTAGCAAATGAGAGTGCTTCATTTATGAAAGCAATTTTACTTTTGTCAGGAGCTGCAGTTGTATATATTTTGTGGCAAATGAAAGTGATATTTAGAACATTAATGCAGGGCAACCCCTTTATTCATGCTAATGTAAGCTGTCTAAGAAAAATTGCAGTTGCGTGCCTGGTTATTTCAATTATTTATTTTGTAAAAATGATATTCATGCCCACAATTTCAACTATAGTCATAGTTGCAATATTCATAGTAGCTTGCTTGTTGTGCTTGACTTTAAAGGATTTGTTCAAACAATCAATTTACTATAAAGATGAAAATGACTTAACTGTGTAGGAGGTAACTATGGCTATAATAATACAGCTCGACGTAATGATGGCCAAAAGGAAAATTGGTCTTATGGAACTTGCTGAAAAAATAAATATAACACCTGCTAATCTTTCTATTTTGAAAAATAACAAGGCAAAGGCAATACGACTTTCTACACTGGATGAAATATGCAAGGCGCTGGATTGTCAGCCAGG
>JAEZGU010000108.1 GCA_023416855.1 Bacillota bacterium | reverse complement strand
AAACAGCATTCCATAACCCATATTCTGTGTTATTTGCGGGAATAAATTAAAACCTATTGTATTATTAATAATTACATACAAACCGACTATTATCAGACCAATTAATAATGTGGTGATAATAGATGATTCTTCTTCTATATCATCATCTTCAAGAATAACATCATAACCGGTTTTTTTAATAGTATCGTAAATCACATTTAAATCAATTTCTTCTGGTATATATATTATTTCAGCTGTGGATGAAGCATAGCTTACTTTAACATTTAATATACCTTCATGTTTTTTTAATGCTTTTTCTATCTTATTTTCACAAGCAGTACACGTAACCCCATCTAATTTAATAATTTTTTGTTCTGTTAACTTCTGCATTTTAACAACCAGCTACTATTTCCAATTTGCAAAGATGCCTTCAGCTTCAACAAATAAATCTTTTGTTATGGTAATAGTTGAATCATCTTCGGTTTTCCAATCTTTAAATATTGGAACTGGGTTACATCCGCCTTTTGCTACCTCAACTTCATCCATTTTAAATCTATTTCCACAGTTCTGACATACTAAGACATTGCCTTCTTGTATATAATATCCTCTTCCTGACGCATAGCAAACCTGACATGTATTAAATGCTGTTCTTATTGTTCCGTCAGAAGCTTTAACCGCTAAAACTTCCATATAAGTGTCAAGTTTGTCATAAGAATAAAATGATGCAGTTTCCGTTATATCAGCTTTTGTAATAACCAAATCACCATTTTCATTTGTTGCTGATATAGCTGTTGGTTTTGCTTGCTCTTCTAGGTCATCTTTTTTATTTCCAGAATTAAAAAAAGTGAATGCTGCTATACTTATTACTAATACAGCAACAATTCCAAGTATTACATTACTATTTTTCTTAGAAGTCTTTTTACTTTTCATATTGTTTTGATTACCCTTCATATTATTATTTCCTTTCAATTATATTAAACTTAAAGACTATTTTAATAAAATTTTATGGAGATTTTATGGAGATAAATAATTTGATAATAAAAATTTAGAGAAGTTTTTACTAATTGGAGATACAATATTAAAATTATGAAATTTCACTATAAAAAATTTTCAACATATAATATAAAGTAATTTTAATATGGAGGAAATTATGAGTAGAAATATTGAATATGAGTATGAAGACATAATTAGACATGATTGTGTCACAATAGGAAGAATGGCTCCAGATTTTACTACATTATCTACTGAAGGGGTAGTGACACTGTCACAATATAGGGGTAAATGGGTGGTACTGGTAAGTGAACCAGGAGATTTTGCTGCTACTTCAACAACATCACTTTTAGAACTTACTAAACATTACGAAGAATTTGTTGAAAGAAATGTACAAATATTAGTTCTTACTATAGACAACAATTTTGCGAACATTGAGTGGAAAAGTGATATTTTAGAAATATATGGGCTAGTTGTGCCATTTCCATTATTAGAGGACAGGAATGCAGATATAGCAAGAAAGTATGGGGTTGTTAACCCAGACAGGATTTATGAGGATAGTGTAAGAGACTTGTTTATAATAAGTCCTGAAGGAAAAATATGTGCTATTTTAACTTACCCTGTTTCTTGTGGTAGGAATACTTATGAAGTTTTAAGAATAATTGATTCTTTGCAACTTACAGAAGCTTACAATGTATATACTCCTTCAAATTGGATGCCAGGATATCCTGTTATGGTTCCTACTACGCATGATTTTAATGAGGCTATGAATAGACTTTTTAACAGTCAAGATGAGGGCTTATACTGCCCCAATTGGTATAGCTGCTTCAAGGATTATTACTCACTTGGAAAAAATAATCAAAAAAATTCTGAAGCAAATGAATGAGCGCTAATACCAAACTAAGCTTTTATCTTGATAGTCGTTTTAATTAGGTGTACAATTAGGTTAAAATTGTAATTTTTATTTAAACAGAGGTATAAATGACTGAAAAGGTTTATGACTCAAAAATAATTAGAAAGCAGATTTTCTTGCTTATAATTCCTGTAATTCTGGAAAATATATTTCAAATGTCTGCAGGGCTTATTTCTGCTGCAATGATTGGTAGACTAAGTCCTTCATTGATTGCAGCTCAAGGTATCAGTTCAAGAGTGACCGGCATACTTTGGTGTTTGTTTAAAGGTATAGGTGTAGGCGCTACTGTTGTTATAGCCAAAAACCGTGGCGAAGATGACATGACAAAATGTAAAAAGACATTTGAACAAACCTGTATAACAGGTTGTTTGCTTGCAGCATTATTAATTTTCATTGTCCTTTTTTATTCATCAAACATAACAGCCTTTTTTACTACAAATACGGATACAATGCAATCTGCAGAGGAATATTTAAAAATAGTTGTATTAACAGCTCCGTTTCTTTTAATAATGTCAACTGTAACAGCTGCATTTCAAGCATGCGGCAATACAAAGACACCAATGTACATAGCTGTAGTTGTGAATATTATAAATGTGATATTAGGATATTTACTCATATATGGTAAATTTGGATTTCCATGTTTATCACTTATAGGTGCTGCCATAGCACTTTTAATTTCACAAGCATTTGGGGCATTATTTGGTATATTTCTTTTGTATAATAAAAGACATGGGTTATTCAGTACTGTTTTGGTGAGTCATGGATTATTAAAAATAGATTTAGATTTAGTTAAGAAGGTATATTCCATAGGAATACCCGCTGCATTTGAAAGCATGTTCTGGCAGCTGTCTGCTATTATTATGAGCAAAGCAATACTGTCTTATGGTGAGGTTACATTTGCTGCTTATCAGCTTGGATTACAGGCAGAACTCATGTCTGAAATGCCTGCAGTAGGTGTTGGCATAGCTGCAACAAGCATGACTGCAAATGCAATTGGCAAAAAAGACGGTGCTTTATTAAAGATATACTCAAGGCAATTAATAGCAACATCAACAATTATTAGCGTGTTCACTTCCATGCTTATAATTGTTTTCCCTGGTCTTTTCATGGACTTCTTTACAAATAATCCTGAAATCAAGGCAATAGGGATAAATTATCTCATAGTTATGGGATTCATTCAAACACCACAAAATTTATCAAAGGTATTAAACGGAACAATTCGTTCTGCTGGATATAAAAATATCCCAATGATTATATCATTCATTGGAATTTGGGTTATAAGAGTGCCTTTAGCACTTTTGTTTGCTTATGTATTAAAGTTGAATATTATATTTATATGGCTTTGTATGGCCGTTGACCAGATATTTAAGTGCAGCTTAAGTGCAATAATATATAAGGTGAAAAAAGTGGATATAATTAAAGATTAACTTGATAAGGGGACGTTTTTTAGAAACGTCCCCTGTATTTATGATATTGAAGTATATCCGCTAAAATAGTGTATGTGGCCGTCATCTAAGCTTGTAGCTCCATTATAGTAGTGTATATGTCCGCCTCTTACTTCCATTTCAGGACCGGTTGTAACTGCATATCTATGCCTATGACCATCTTCAAAGGTAGTAGTCCCTGTCATATAATGTACATGGTTAGGAACGTCAGGTTCAACAGACGTTGTTCCTTTGTAATTATGCCTGTGCATATTATTTATTGTTGTAGCACCTTCAAAAAAGTGCGTATGCATGCCTCTTGTCATTTAATCACCTCTTTATAGATGTACAATATTTTATGAAACAGAAATTATATTGTTACTATATATGCTGGACAATCTTAATTTATTAAAATATTAATGACAATTTGTTTGTGGTATAATATAATTA
>JAEZGU010000017.1 GCA_023416855.1 Bacillota bacterium | reverse complement strand
ATTCTAATGCGACTACAGGTTTACCACTTTCTATTGCTTTCTTAACTTCTGGATTAATTTCTAGATACTTTACTAACATATTTCTAACTCCTTCATTTTTAAATTTATATTTTCTACTGACATGTTTGGATTTATAGTATTTTCATGAGACAGTGCAACTATGGATGCAGCAGTTGCTATCTTAGCACTTTCATCTATATTAATGTTGTTAAGATGACAGTAAACAAGTGCGGCCATAAACGCATCACCTGCTCCTGTTGTATTAACAGGTCTTACATTGCTTGCCTTTATATGATTCATTATTGTGTTATTACAATAAAAAACGCCATTTTTTCCAAGAGTAATGAATACATTTTTTACTCCTTTATTCATTAAATATTCACAATTTCTTTTCAAGTCCTCTTCATTTTTAATTTCAATCCCAGTTATGGATTCTACCTCTATAGTATTTGACTTTAAGGTGTGAATATTGCCTATTAAGTGCTTAACCTTTTTCGCTTTTGCAGTTGAAACAGTATCAAGGAAAAAGTCTGTGCTCCTATGATTGTTTAAAAGATATTCCATCACTTCAACAGGAATATTTGTATCTAAAACAACAAGCTCCGAATTGTCGATTACATGCTTTTTATCTTTAATAAAATCAACTGTCATTCTTTCATAAATGTCCATGCTTGATATGGCTACAGACATATCGTGAGTTTCATCTATTATAGCAAGATAAGTTGAAGTGTTTTCACCCTTTAGTATAAGACAATCCTTGGTGTCTAATCCTATGAGAGCAGACTCTTCAAGTATTTTTGAGCCATAAATATCATCTCCCAATACACTTATCAGCTTAGTTTCAATGTCAAGTCTCACAAGATTTTCAGCTATATTTCTTCCTACTCCTCCAAGGGACATTTTAACAGTACCAATATTGGAATCACCAGGGATTAATTTGTTTTTAGGAAAACCGTGAATATCCATATTAACTCCGCCAACTACAGTTACATAAGGGTTATCTTTGACAATGTAGCCCTTGCCTAATATCTTTCCCTTCTTAACAAGATTCGTTATGTGGACTGCTGCAGAAGACCTTGTAATTCCGAGAATTTCTCCTAATTCATTTTGAGAAATCATTGGATTTTTTTTAATCAAATCAAGTATTTCCTGTTCTCTATTGGTCATAGATTCCTCCGTGTAAATATATGCTTACAAACTAAACTTATGTTTAGTAAATATTATCACAGAATAGATGGTTTAGCAATATTTTTTTAATTTTTACAGTTATTAAAAAGTGTAGAAATGAAAAGGACAAAACAAATTTAAATTGTCTTGTCCTTCAACCATATTTATTTATAATGATTTTATTATTAAATCAAGGTATTTTTCTGCTCTTTGGTGAATGTCAAACCTACCCTCGTGAAGGCACCAGTGAAATATTAATCCTCTCATTGATTGATAAAGGAACTCATTTATTTCTTTGGTGGACATAGACACTGTAATTTCACCTGACATTTTCCCTTCTTCAATAAATGGATCAAGGAGTGTCTGCATTGCTCTTCCTTCTTTTATAAACAATGTATTATTGTTGTTATAAAGTATCTTAGTAAAATCAAATGGCTGGTTTTTAACAAAGTCAATATAAAAAAGCATGTAATTTTTCATTTTTTCCTTTGTAGTGCTTCCTTTAACCTTATTATTTACAAAGTTTTTGAAGATTTCATCTGCAAGTAAAAATTGTTGATTTAAAATATCATATTTAGATTTGTAGTAATTGTAAAACAATCCTACGGATACATTTGCTGCCTTAGTAATATCCTGTATAGTCACATTGTCAAAGCCCTTGCTTCTAAATAGCTTAATACTGGTGTTATATAATTTTTCCTTTGTTTTTTGAGCTTGAATCGAGCGATTGTTCAACTGTTTCCTCCAAATCATTTGAAAAATGTATTAGTAATAATTATAGCACATTTAATCATTTTATAAAAACAAAAAAATTAATAAAAATTGCTTGATAAATAACAAACAATGTATTATAATGAATCCATTCAGTGAATAGATTCACTAAATTTTTATAAACTTGGAGGAGAGTAATGAAGTTTAAAAAAGTATTAAGTCTTATTTTAGCATTAGCAATGATTTTAAGCTTGGCAGCTTGCGGTACAAAGCCAGTAGAGCAACCTGCAGAATCTAAAACAGACGCAATTTTTACACCAGGTACTTATGAGGGAGAAGCAGAAGGCTTCCACGGAATTATTAAAGCATCAGTTACAGTAAATGGAAACGCAATAACTGATATAAAAGTAACACATACTGAGACTGCCGGTCTTGGAGATAAGGCTGTTGAAAAAATAGTAATGGAAGTAAAAGAAAGCACATCACTTAATGTGCCTATGGTATCAGGCGCAACTTATTCCAGCAAAGGTATAATGGCTGCAATAACTGCAGCATTGGAAAAGGCTGGAGCAGACATAGAAGCATTAAAGAACAAGGAAGTTGAAGGCGAAGCCAAAGCCGAGGATGTTGAAAAAACAGCTGACGTTATTGTTATAGGAGCAGGTGGAGCAGGACTTGCAGCGGCAGTTACAGCTCACCAAAATGGAGCATCTGTAATTGTTATTGAGAAGATGCCTCAGGTTGGAGGAAATACAATTATTTCAGGTTCAGCATACAACTCAGCAGATCCTGACAGACAAGTTGCTTTAACTATGACAGATCTAGAAAAAAAGACAGTTGAAGGAATTATAACAGCAGAACAAACTGATCCAATGGTTAAAGAATGGCAAGAAACACTTAAGAAGGAATGGGATGAATACCTTGCTTCAGGAAAAACAACATTGTTTGATACGCCTACACTTCACAAGCTTCAAACATACAATGGCGGAGATAAGGCTGGAAAACCTGTTTTGATAGACAAATTTGCAGATAATACACTCC
>JAEZGU010000331.1 GCA_023416855.1 Bacillota bacterium | reverse complement strand
TGTGATACTCCTAACCCTCAATTAGAAGCAGAAAAAGCCGGAAAATGGGGAATTGGTTATAACTCAGATATGTCTAAGGATGCACCAAAGGCTACAATTACTTCAGCAGTATGGGATTGGTCAGCATATTATAAGACTGCAGTTGAAAATGTAATAAATGGAACATGGACTGGTGAAAATTATTACGGTGGTATGGTTGAAGGAATGGTTGGAATATCACCACTTAATGAAAGTGTAGCGGCAAAAGGTACTGCTGAAGCAATAGCAGCAGCTGAAAAATCAATAATAGACGGAAGCTTTAATGTATTTGATGGTGTTATTGAAACAAACGACGGCAAGACAGTTGGAGAAGAAGGAAAAACTTTGGATGATGCAACAATCACTGGAGGAATCAACTGGTATTTTAAAACTGTAGAAGTAAAGTAATTTTTTAAAAAATATTGTCATTCTGTATAACAACGAATATTGCTTGTTGTACAGAATGACATTCTAGTTTTAGAGTCAACCTTATATCAATATTATAAGAAGAAAAGATAGGAGCAGGCATGTTTAAGCTAAATGAAACAAATTACGCTATTGAACTGAAGGGTATTTCAAAAATGTTTGGCACTGTTGTTGCCAATGACAACATCAATCTAAATATAAAATACGGTGAAATTCTTGCTTTGCTGGGAGAAAACGGTTCAGGCAAGACAACATTGATGAATATGCTGTCCGGCATTTATTATCCTGATGCAGGTACCATTACAATTGCAGGAGAGGAAGCTAAAATAAGTTCTCCAAATGATGCAATTGATTATGGTATTGGAATGATTCATCAGCATTTTAAACTGGTTGATGTATTTAATGCTATGGATAACATAGTATTAGGTACAAAGGGAAAGTATGAAAAGCCAAAGTTAATGAAAGAAAAAATTCTTAGCATAAGCAATAAGTTTGGTCTTGAAATAGAGCCTGAGAAAAAAATATACAACATGAGTGTCAGTGAAAAGCAGACAGTTGAAATTATGAAGGTTTTATACAGAGGAGCTAAAATCCTTATATTGGACGAGCCTACAGCTGTATTAACTCCTCAGGAAACTGAGAAGCTCTTTATTATACTTCGAAAAATGAAGGAACAAGGAAGCGCAATCATAATTATAACTCATAAGCTTAATGAAGTTATGTCAATAAGTGACCGTGTGGCAATCCTTAGAAAGGGAAGACTCATTGATACTGTTGAAACTTCAAAAACCAATGAAAATCAACTAACTGAGCTTATGGTTGGTAAGTCAGTAAGCTTAAAAATCGATCGTCCTGAAACTTTAAATAAGAAAACAATTCTCAATGTAGTAGATTTATCTGTTGAAAATGAAGACGGAACTCCTGCCTTAAAAAATGTTAACTTTAAACTAAAAAGGGGAGAGATTTTGGGGGTTGCAGGAATAGCTGGAAGTGGTCAAAAGGAACTGTGTGAGTCTATTGCAGGTCTTGTTAAAATAAAAAGCGGAGCTGTTCTTTGCAACAAAGAAAATATTATTGGAAAGACACCTGATGAAATAATTAATTTAGGCATCAGCATGAGCTTTGTACCTGAAGACAGGCTTGGAATGGGCCTTGTTGGTTCAATGGGCATGGTTGAAAATGTTATGCTTAAGTCATACAAGAAAAACGAGGGCTTTTTTATTGATAAAAAACCTTCAAGAGATCTTTCAGAAAATTTAATAAAAAAACTGGACATTGTTACTCAAAATGTCGATATGCCTGTACGAATGATGTCAGGCGGAAATGTTCAAAAGGTTCTATTAGGAAGAGAAATAGAATCAAATCCTAATGTCTTAATAACGGCTTATCCTGTAAGAGGATTGGATATAAATTCTTCTTATCTGATTTATGACTTATTAAATGAGCAAAAGAAAAAAGATGTGGCAATTTTGTTCATAGGAGAAGATTTGGATGTGTTGTTAGAATTATCAGACAGAATAATGGTTCTTTGCCACGGAGAAGTAAAAGGTATAGTAAATTCAAAGGAAACTACAAAGGAAGAAATAGGTTTAATGATGACAGGCATGAGCTTAAAGGGGGTTGATCAGGATGAATAACATAAATAAAAAAGCAAAGGAACCCTTCATTCGTACCGTTAAAAGAGCAGAGCGCTCTAAAATGGAAATAATGCGTCTTAGAATAATTGCTTTTATTCTTGCTTTAGCAGCAGGCGGATTATTTATATTATTCATAGGCTACAACCCTATTGAGCTATATGGAACTATTGTTTCTGGAGCTTTTAGAAGCAAAATGGCAATTCAAGCAACAATAAAGATAATGATACCCCTTCTTATGGCTTCCCTAGGTGTCATTTTGGCATTTAAAATGAAATTTTGGAACATTGGAGCAGAAGGTCAAATAATAATGGGTGCAGTGTTTTCATCATACTTTGCTTTATTTCACAGCAATTGGCCTCATTTTATACTACTTGCAGTTATGTTTATAGCTGGATTTATTGGAGGAGGTCTTTGGGGACTAATTCCTGCGTATTTTAAAACCAAGTTTAATACGAATGAAACCTTATTTACCTTAATGCTTAATTATATTGCCTTGCACGTTATATCATATTTACGTGACGGTCCATGGAAGGATCCAGGCTCATCAGGCATTCCTAAAATTGCGAGATTTGTTGCCAATGCACAGCTTGA